>NZ_RZRK01000259.1:0-7415 GCF_003997835.1 Mesorhizobium sp. M7A.F.Ca.CA.004.12.1.1 | reverse complement strand
GAACTATGCCGCGATCCGCACCTACGAAAAGCTCGGCATCCCGATCTACGACATGGTCACCGCAGGCACGTTCGAGGGCGGCGACTTCAACGTCATCGAGGACGGCGTCGTGCTGATCGGCTGCGGCGGCGCCCGCACGCAGGAGGAAGGTGCGCGCCAGGTACAGGCCTGGTTCGACAAGGAGGGTTGGGAAACCCGCATCGCCTTCATCGACGAATATTACGTCCATATCGACCTGATGGTGGTGCCGATCGCCGAAAAACTGACCGCTGTCTGCCTCGCCTGCACCGAACCCGGCATTGTCGACTGGTTGAAGGGCAAGGGCCACGAGATCATCGACGTGCCGTTCCAGGATACGATGGCGCTCGGCTGCAACTTCATGTCGCTGGGCAGGGACCGGGTGATCGCGCCGACCTCCAGCCAGGCGCTGATCGGTCAGCTCAAGGCGCGCGGTTTCGAAGTCGCGGCCGTCGACATGAGCGAGATTTCGAAGACCGGCGGTGGCATCCACTGCATGGCGCAGGCGCTGAAGCGCGAACCGGCCTGAGGAGTGGGATAGCGCTACGCTGCTTCGCTCACATTCGCATCAGCATGATCGGCATCCTGGCGGCCGAGGGTGCAAGGTCGCGCGCGCAAAACGGCTGAGATCGCCGGCTGGCGGCACCATGTGCCCCGCTTGCGAGTCGCAACGCTGGCCGACGCGAAACTTGCGCGATAGCTAATATAAGCGCACAGTAAAAACGTCTTTTGGGAGAGGACAGCTCATCTGCAAATCGGGAGGAAACCATGAACACCATGAGCCTCACCACGCTTGAACGCGGAAAAACGACAATCGACGCCGCAGCCCTGGAAGCGTTTTCGGCACAATTGCGCGGCAAAATGCTGAGCGAAGGCGATGCCGCGTACGACGAAGCACGGACCGTCTGGAATGCCACGGTCGACCGGCTGCCCGGGCTGATCGTGTGCTGCGTCGGCGCTTCCGATGTCGTCAGTGCCGTGAATTTCGCCAGGGAGAACAGGCTTCTCGTCTCCGTGCGCGGCGGCGGCCACAACATTGCCGGAAGTGCGGTCTGCGATGGTGGCCTGATGATTGATCTGTCATTGATGAAATCGGTGCGGGTCGATGTCGCTGGGCGGCGGGCATGGGTCGGGCCTGGCGCGACGCTTGCCGATGTCGACAAGGAGACGCAGGCCTTCGGGCTGGTGGTGCCGACCGGAATCAACTCGACCACCGGCATATCCGGCCTGACGCTGGGTGGCGGCTTCGGCTGGATCACCCGCAAATTCGGCCTGACCATCGACAATCTTGCCTCCGCCGATGTGGTCACCGCCGACGGCAAACTGCTCCGGGCCAGCAAGACTGAAAATCCCGATTTATTCTGGGCGCTGCGCGGCGGCGGCGGCAATTTCGGCGTCGTCACGGCATTCGAGTTCCATCTCCATGAGTTTGGACCGCAAGTGCTGGCAGGGCTTGTCGTCCATCCCTTCGCCGATGCCGAAAAGGTGCTGCGGGAGTATCGCAAGGCGCTCGAAACCGCTCCTGACGAGTTGACCTGCTGGGTAGTCATGCGGCAGGCGCCGCCGCTGCCCTTCCTGCCCGCGGAATGGCATGGCAAGGAGGTTCTGGTTCTGGCCATGTGTTATTGCGGCGACATCGAGGCAGGCGAAAAGGCGACGCAAAAACTTCGAGCCATCGGCACGCCGATTGCCGATGTCGTGGGCCCCAGCCCGTTCACCGGCTGGCAGCAGGCATTCGACCCACTGCTCACGCCCGGCGCCCGCAACTACTGGAAGAGCCATGACTTCACCGAGTTTTCCGAGGAGGCGGCTGCGGTCGTAACGGGGGCAATAGCCAAGCTGCCGGGACCCGAATGCGAGATATTTATCGGCCATGTCGGCGGCGCGGCAGGTCGCGTCAAGGCGGATGCAACGGCGTTCCCACAGCGCAGTTCGCATTTCGTCATGAACATTCACGCCCGCTGGCGCGAACCCACCATGGACAAGGCTTGCACCGACTGGGCTCGTTCAATCTACGAGGCGGCCAAACCTTATGCCGCCGGCACCGCCTACGTGAACTTCATGCCGGAGGACGAGGTCGACCGGGTCGAAGCGGCCTATGGTGGCAACCATCGACGGCTTCTGGAAATCAAGCAGCGCTACGACCCGCTGAACCTGTTCCGCATGAACCAGAATTTGCGTCCGAAAGAAAGCTTGCGAGCCGCATGAGGCGCGCCGAGCTGCAGTGATAACAAGTTCACGCCTCCGCTGGAGGCGCGGGCACATGCTGTTGGCGCCGGGCTGTATTCTTGGGCCGGCCCATCAGCAACAAACCCAATACTGTGTCTTCGCCGCCCTTGTGAGTGCTGGAAAAATGGAGGAATAGTCTCCCGGAATGCATCGCCCTGAAATTGCCGGTTTGCGGTTCTCAGGTCGTGCAATTGCTAGCCGGATTCCGAATGGCCAGTCCCGAACCGCGCAAAAGAAGAGGTCCGATCGCCGCCCGGCTGCTGGCGCTCGATGCGTGGATCGATTCCTCGCTCTATGAGATCGGCTTCAAGGCGCGCCAATTCTGGGAATCAGCGACGATCTTCTCGCGGCGCTTCCGCGTCAACGGCTGGCGCCGTGGCATCATCGAACTGTTGAGCGAAGGTTTCACGCTCGGCGCCGTCGGCATCGTGGTGATGCTGGCGCTGGCCATTCCGGCTTTCCAGGACACGGCTGGCGACTGGCGCGCCCAGGGCGACTTCGCCGTCACCTTCCTCGACCGCTATGGCAACGAGATCGGCCAGCGCGGCATCATCCAGCGCGATTCCGTGCCGGTCGACGAGATGCCCGATCACGTCATCAAGGCGGTGCTTGCCACCGAGGACCGTCGCTTCTTCGACCACTACGGCATCGATGTGCTCGGCCTGTCGCGCGCGATCTTCGAGAATGTGCGGGCGAACTCCGTCGTCCAGGGCGGCTCGAGCATCACCCAGCAGTTGGCCAAGAACCTGTTCCTCACCAACGAGCGCACGCTGGAGCGCAAGATCAAGGAAGCCTTCCTGTCGCTGTGGCTCGAGGCCAATCTGTCGAAGAAGGAGATCCTGCAGCTCTATCTCGACCGCGCCTATATGGGCGGCGGCACGTTCGGCATCGAGGCTGCCGCCGACTTCTATTTCGGCAAGAGCGTCAAGGACCTGAACCTGGCCGAGGCGGCGATGCTGGCCGGCCTGTTCAAGGCGCCGACCAAATATGCGCCGCACATCAACCTGCCGGCGGCGCGCGCGCGCGCCAATGTGGTGCTGTCCAACCTTGTCGATGCCGGCTTCATGACCGAAGGCCAGGTCCTGCAGGCCAGGCTGCATCCGGCCGATGTCGTCGACCGCGGCGAACAGAAAAGCCCTGACTATTACCTCGACTGGGCATTCGACGAGGTCAAGAAGATCGCCAAACCTGGCCAGCACTCGCTTCTCGCCCACACCACCTTTGACGCCAACATCCAGAAGGCGGCGGAAGAATCGGTGGAGTTCCACCTGCGCCAGTTCGGCAAGGAGTACAACGTCACCGAAGGTGCCGTCGTCGTCATCGAGACCAACGGCGCCGTGCGCGCCATCGTCGGCGGCCGCGACTATGGGGCCAGCCAGTTCAACCGCGCCACCAAGGCGCTGCGCCAGACCGGCTCATCATTCAAGCCCTATGTCTACGCAACCGCGATGGAACACGGCTTCACCCCCAACTCCATCATTTCCGGCGGCCCGATCAGCTGGGGCAGCTGGTCGCCGCACAATTACAACGGCGGATCGGCCGGCAACGTCACGTTGATCATGGCAATGGCCAAGTCGATCAACACCGTGCCGGTGCGGCTGGCCAAGGATCATCTCGGCATCGGCCCGATCAAGGCCATGGCCGAGGCGATGGGCGTGGAATCGCCGATCGAAGCACATAAGACGATGGTGCTCGGCACCTCGAGCATGACGGTGATGGACCAGGCGACGGGCTACAGCGTGTTCGCCGACAACGGCTTCGTCGGCTCCCGGCACGGCATCAGCCAACTCGTCACCCGGACCGGCGAGGTGGTCTATGATTTCGCCAAGGACGCGCCGCCGCCACACCGGGTGCTGTCCGAGCAGGCGCTCAAATCGATGAACACCATGCTGGCCGCAGTGCCGGTGATGGGTACGGCGCGGCGAGCCCAACTTCCCAACATCGTCGTCGCCGGCAAGACAGGCACCACGCAGTCCTACCGCGACGCCTGGTTTGTCGGCTTCACCGGCAACTACACGGCGGCGGTATGGATGGGCAATGACGACTTCACGCCGACCAAGAACATGACCGGTGGCTCACTGCCGGCGATGGTGTGGCAGCGACTGATGGTCTATGCGCACCAGAACATCGACCTCAAGCCGATCCCGGGCATCGACAAGCCCTTCGTCGATGAGGAGATCGCTGCCAAGGCCGAGGAAGCACAGAAGAAGAGCGACGATCAGGCGGCGGCCGATGCAGCCGCCGAACGGCCGCCGGTGCTGTCCAGCCGCACGACCCAGACGCTGCGGGACATGACCACGCTGTTCCAGTCGGCGCCCGTCCTCAGTACGCCGCAACTGCCGGAGACGCTGTCGGCGCTGTGATTGGCGCCGAGACAGTTGAGGGGTGATGGCCGGATCACCGCCATTGCCAAGCTGGAACACCCCTCATCCGACCGAGCTTCGCTCGGCCACCTTCTCCCGCAAGGGGAGAAGGGAGAGCCGTCTGCAATTCTACGTCGGCCCGCTTGCCACAAGGCCCTGCGCCGCGATATCCCCGAGCGGCAACTCTTCGTGTCCCCGGCCCCTCATGCTCAAAACTGCCTTCCTGACGCTGCTTTCGCTTGCCATAGCCATCGTCGGCGGTGGCGGCAGCGTCTGGTATGCGCTGAAAGTCCAGGATGGTGTCGGCGCCATCAGGATCGGCCAATGGACAGCCTTTCCCGATATCGGCACGCCGGCCGCCGATCCCTATTCCAAGGCCCGCGTGGCGCGCGAGGGTGTGCTTGCGCTCGGCCGCGCCGAGGGGCTGTCCTTCGTCGCCGAGCGAGACGCGGCCGGCGCCGAGCTCAAGCGCGAATGCACCTACACAATCGAGGGTGATTTTCCGACAGCACGGTTCTGGACGCTTTATGCCGCCGACCAGTCGCTCGGCGTGGTCGAAACCGGCAAACCCCGGCTGGCGGCGCTGCAATCCTACGGGGTGGTGCGCCAGCCCGACAATTCGGTGATCATTTCCGCCGGCCATCACCCGATGCCGGGCAATTGGCTGCTGACAGACGGCTTCGGCAGGATGTATTTCGTGCTGACCTTCTACGACACGCCAATCGCCAGCAGCACCGGCCTGTCGGACGTCTCGCTGCCGCATATCGTCAAGGTCGGCTGCAATGCGTAGTTTTTACGCTGCGATGCGCGGACTTCTGCATGCCGTCCTGCTCGGTCTGCTCGGCGCCGGCATCGTGCACATCGCCGTGCTGCTGCTGGTGCCCGAGTTTTCCGAACGCGATGCCTGGTCGCGGCTGTCCATGGCGTCGGATCTGTACAAGATGACGCGGCTCGATGCCGAGGCCGGTGGCGCGCCCGTGGTGAAATCCGTCGACCCGCTGTTTTACGCGACGGCCTGCCGGTTCGATCTGGGCGAAGGCATGGTCCGCGTCAAGGCACCTGGGCATGTCCCGTTCTGGTCGGTGTCGGTCTATGACCGCAGCGGCCACAACATCTATTCCTTCAACGACCACACAGCGACCGGCGGCGTTCTGGATGCCGTCGTGCTGACGCCGGCGCAGATGATCGACGTGCGCAAGGATCTTCCAGAGGATCTTCAAGGAGCGATCTTCGTCGAAGCGCCGATCGAGGAAGGCATCTTCGTCATCCGCGCCTTCGTGCCCGACAGCAGCTGGAAGCCGATCGTTTCGCGCTTCTTCGAACAGAGTTCCTGCGAGTTGCAGGACTTCTAAAGCGAGTCGCGTCTGAACGGATTCAGACGACCCGCTTTGGATCTTTGTGCATGTCGTTCTCCCAAAACCGAGGTCACTTTTGGGCGACATGCACTAGACATGATCCCGGACCAAAGGTCCGTGGCCGCCGAAACTCAGTGGTGCGGGACCGGTTTTGGTCCTGGCGAACCCGGCTTGTCGGGATCGACCGGCCGCACTTCGCCGGCATGCGGCCGCTCGTAGCGGATGCCGGGAAAGATGATCACCGCTGCCGGCATTTCGGCGGTTTGCTTTACTCTGGTGTTTGGTGCCGTACGCGGCACGAAAGACAGTACCATGCCCATGGTTCGCGCATTCCTCTCGGTTTCCCCGGAGCACAACGCAACGCCTCCAAATGTCATTAAGGCCGGCAGAGGGTTAACGGAACGCTAACGGATCGTCGCTAACTTGAACTTTGTTCTTGGCACTCTCGGAACCGGCACGGTCCCGGTCGAGCGTCGTCAAGGTTGTGTCGAGTACGGGCGTATCCTTCGTGTCATCTTCGGACTTCAGGCAAATCGCGGTGCGAAAAGACTCGGGAAAGGCCGAAAGGCTGTTCCGCGCCGCAGTGTCGGCGTTCTGTTCGCTCACCCGCCCATCACGCCGCGAGATCGGTCAACTCGAAGACCTGACGCTGCCGCTGTTCAATGACGTGTCCGTCGAATCTCGCCGTTACGTGGCAGCCGCCCTTTCCGAATGCGAATACGCCCCCGCCGCCCTGGTGCGCCGCCTTTGCGAGGAACCGGTCGACATTGCCGCGCCGCTGCTCATCCGCTCACGCGCCGTCAGCGACATCGATCTCATCGCGCTGATCGGGCGACATGGCCTGCCGCATGCACGTGCCATCGCGCGCCGCAAGGGCTTGAACCCGACCATCGCTGATCTGATCAGGGCCCTCGAGAGGCCAACCCTGGTGCGCGCTCCGCAACCGGATGCGAACGCCGCCGCGGCAGACAAGATCGCGCCAGCGAGCACGGAAACCGCCTCTGACGAGCCCGCCCGGGAACAGGCACTCGGCATCGCGGCTGAGAATGCACGGCGCAGGCTGCGCTCGATGATGCGCACGGGCGACGAGGCGGCAGCGACGAACGCCGATCCTTTCAAAGGCGCCGACACCTATGTGAAATTGCGCGAGACAGCGCTGACGGGAAACGCCGCGTTCTTCCAGACCGCGCTCGCCGATGCACTCGATATCGATTTCGAGATCGCGCGATCGCTCACCGCCAACCAGAATTATGCCTCGCTGCTTGCCGCCTTGCGCTCGCTCGACCTCAGCGAAGACAGGGCCTTCCTGATCACGGTTGCCGTCTATCCCAACCAGTTCCCGCATCCGCAGGCTATCCGCACCTTCCTCGACCGTTACCGGCTGCTGCATCGTGAAGCGGCCCAGGACAAGATGCGATCGTGGCGGGCGGGAGCCCTTTCAAGGGTGGTT
>NZ_RZRK01000258.1:6403-7422 GCF_003997835.1 Mesorhizobium sp. M7A.F.Ca.CA.004.12.1.1 | reverse complement strand
ATCGAGCTGCTTGGCCACGACATCACCCGCACGTCGCCGGCCAGGGTCGCGCGAATGGGTCTGGTGCGCTCGTTCCAGATATCGGCGATTTTTCCGCATCTCAGCGTGCTCGACAATGTGCGCGTCGCCCTGCAGCGGCCGGGCGGGCTCAGCGTTCAGTTCTGGCGCTCGCTGGCGGCGCTCGACCGGCTGACGCCGCGCGCCGAGGAATTGCTGCGCTCGGTCGGTCTCGACGACGCCAGGAACAGGCTCGCCGGCGACCTTTCCTATGGCAGGAAACGCGTGCTCGAGATCGCCACGACCCTGGCGCTCGATCCGAAAGTGCTGCTGCTGGACGAGCCGATGGCCGGCATGGGGCACGAGGACGTGGCCACGGTTTCCGACCTTATCCGTTCGGTGGCCAAGGATCGCGCCGTGCTGATGGTCGAGCACAATCTGACTGTGGTGGCCGACCTTTGCGACTGGATAACGGTCATGCAGCGCGGCGAGGTGCTGGCCGCCGGCGACTACGCCACGGTCAGCCGCGACGAGCGCGTCAAGATCGCCTATATGGGCACCGCCGATGACTAGTACCGCACCTCTGCTTGCCGTCAGCGGCCTCAACGCCTGGTATGGCGAGGGCCATGCGCTGCACGGCGTCGATCTGGAAGTGTATTCCGGCGAGACGGTCACACTGCTCGGCCGCAATGGCGTCGGCAAGACGACGACGCTGCGGGCCATCATGGGGCTGATCCGCAAGCGAACCGGCGGGATCGCCTTCGACGGCCAGGATCTGATGCGGCTGCCGCTGCACCGCACCGCGCATCAGGGCATCGGCTTCGTGCCGGAGGAGCGCGGTATTTTCGCCACGCTGACCGTCGACGAGAACCTGGTTCTGCCGCCGGTCGTGGCCGAGGGCGGCATGAGCGTCGAGGAGATATTCGATCTGTTCCCCAATCTGAAGGAGCGGCGCAACAGTCCCGGCACCAGGCTGTCGGGCGGCGAACAGCAGATGCTGGCGATCGCGCGCATGTTGAGAA
>NZ_RZRK01000258.1:0-6393 GCF_003997835.1 Mesorhizobium sp. M7A.F.Ca.CA.004.12.1.1 | reverse complement strand
TGTTGAGAACGGGTGTGAAAATGCTGCTTCTCGACGAGCCGACGGAGGGGCTCGCTCCCGTCATCGTGCAGCGCATCGGCGCGTTGCTGGCGACGTTGAAAAAGCGCGGCATGACGATCCTGCTGGTCGAGCAGAACTTCCGCTTCGCCAGCCGTGTCGCCGATCGTTTCTATCTGATGGAGCACGGCAAGGTGGTGGCAGGGTTCCCGGTCGGCGAGTTGCCGGACCGCATGACGCAGCTCCACGAAGTCCTGGGTGTATGATGGCGCCATGACGATGATCTTCGGCATCCCCGTTCAGGCCTTCCTCGGCCAGTTGCTGGTCGGCCTGATCAACGGCTCGTTCTACGCCATGCTGAGCCTGGGCCTGGCCGTCATATTCGGCTTGCTGCGCGTCATCAATTTCGCCCATGGCGCCCAGTATATGCTCGGCGCCTTCGTCGGCTATCTGCTGCTCACCTATCTCGGCATCGGCTACTGGCCGGCGCTGATCCTTGCGCCGCTGATCGTCGGTGTCTTCGGCATCGTGGTCGAGCGCCTGGCGCTGTCGCGGCTGTACGATCTCGACCCGCTCTACGGGCTGCTCTTCACCTTCGGCCTCGCGCTCGTGCTCGAAGGCATCTTCCGCTACTATTACGGCGTCTCGGGAAACCCCTACGCGGTGCCGCCACTGCTTTCGGGAGGCACCAATCTCGGCTTCATGTTCCTGCCCAACTATCGCGGCTGGGTCGTCGTCGCCTCGCTGATCGTCTGCTTCGGAACCTGGGCGCTGATCGAGAAGACCAGGCTCGGTTCCTACCTGCGCGCCGCAACGGAGAATCCCCGCCTCGTCCAGGCTTTCGGCGTCAACGTGCCCTTGCTGCTGACCCTGACCTACGGCCTCGGCTCCGCGTTGGCTGGGCTTGCCGGAATTCTGGCAGCGCCGATCTATCAGGTGAGCCCGCTTATGGGGTCGGATCTCATCATCGTCGTCTTCGCCGTCGTCGTGGTCGGCGGCATGGGATCGATCCTCGGCGCGATCGTCACCGGCTATATGCTTGGCCTTGCCGAGGGCCTGACCAAGGTCTTCTATCCCGAGGCCTCAAACCTCGTGGTCTTCGTCATCATGGCCATCGTGCTTCTGGTCCGGCCGGCCGGCCTGTTCGGAAGGGACGCCTGACATGTCGGAAGAGACATCTGACATGTCGGAACTGACGCTTCGCGAGACATCGGCCAAAACGTCGGCACGGCTTGAATGGACGCTGGTCGGGCTCGGCATCCTGGCGCTGCTGGTGGCGCCTTTCCTGGTCTATCCGATCTTCCTGATGAAGATGCTGTGCTTTGCGCTGTTTGCCTGTGCGTTCAATCTCCTGCTTGGCTACACCGGGCTGCTGTCGTTCGGCCACGCCACCTTTTTCGGCGGCGCCGCCTACTTCACGGCGCATGCCGTCAAGGTCTGGGGCTGGCCGCCGGAAGCCGGCATTCTGCTCGGCATGGCGGGTGCGGCCCTGCTTGGCTTCGTCATGGGCTTCTTCGCCATTCGCCGGCAAGGCATCTATTTCGCCATGATCACGCTGGCGCTGTCGCAGATGTTCTTCTTCTTCTGCGTGCAGGCGCCGTTCACGCAAGGCGAGGATGGCATCCAAGGTGTGCCGCGCGGCATGCTGCTAGGCGTCCTCGACCTGAACGTCTCGCTGAACATGTATTATTTCGTGCTGGCGGTGTTCCTCGTCGGCGTCTTCGCCATCTGGCGCATCGTCAATTCGCCGTTCGGCATGATCCTGCGCTCGATCCGCGAGAACGAGAACCGCGCCATTTCGCTGGGCTATTCCGTCGCCAACTACAAGCTCGGCGCCTTCGTCATGTCGGCGGCGCTGGCCGGGCTGGCCGGATCGCTCAAGGCGATCGTTTTCCAGTTCGCCACGCTCACCGACGTCACCTGGCAGATGTCGGGCGAGGTGATCCTGATGACGCTTCTGGGCGGCATCGGCACCATGGTCGGGCCGATCATCGGCGCCAGCCTTGTCATCGGCCTGGAAAACACGCTTGCCACTTCCGGCTTTCCGGTGACCATCGCCACTGGCCTGATCTTCATGGTGTGCGTGCTCGTCTTCCGGCGCGGCATCGTCGGCGAATTTTACGCGCGGATTTTCAAGCGGGCGGGAAAGGACTGATCAGCTGCAGGTTGATGGGACGCGGCTTGCGCGTGATGACGCATGCGTCTCCCCAATGAGCACCTGTCCGGATACTTCAGAAAGCTATAGACCTCGATCAAATCGATGCGACTGCTTGCGACCTGGGGCAATTGCGACTCCATCGGAACGGGTGAGCACTGCTTTGGGCAAATCGTGATGCGCGCATTCTTTCGATTGCTTGTCGTTGTAATCGTGGCGTCCGGCGTGACCGGTTGCACCAGTATTTCCTACTACGCGCAATCCGTGCAGGGCCATCTGCGGATCATGACGGCGCGCCAGGATGTCGGAAAACTGATCGAGGATCCGTCGACGCCGAAGGCATTGCGCGCGCGAATGGCATCGGCGAGCGCTATACGACAGTTCGCAACGGATGAACTGGCGCTGCCCGACAACAACAGCTACCGCAGCTATGTCGACATTGGTCGGGACTCGGTGACATGGGCTGTCTTCGCCGCGCCGGCATTTTCGCTGACGCCGCGAACATGGTGTTTTCCTGTTTTCGGCTGTGTTCCCTACCGGGGGTATTTCTCCAGGAAGTCCGCGACTGAAACCGCTGTCGAACTTCAAGGACAGGGCATGGACGTCTATGTGACGGGCATCACGGCATATTCCACGCTTGGCTGGTCGAGCGACCCGCTGCTCAGCACGATGTTCGGCCAGGATGAAACCTATCTCGCAGCGCTGGTGTTCCATGAACTGGCCCACCACCGCGTCTCCGTGCACGACGATTCCGCATCCAACGAGGCGTTCGCTGTCGCCGTCGAAACAACCGGCGTGAAAAAATGGCTGCGCGCGGCTGGCGATACCGCCGCATTGCGCCGTTACGAAGCCGCCCGGAGACGCAAGGCTGAATTTCTTTCGCTGGTGTCGCGGACCCGGGACGAGCTGGCGCAAGTCTATTCCAACGCCGGCACCTCGGAGCAAAAACTGGCCGCGAAGACGGCCGCGATTGAACGGCTGCGGATGCGCTACCGACACATGCGCGACAGGCGCTGGGGCCGATACCGGGGATACGATGCCTGGTTCGCTTCCCCGATCAACAATGCAAAGCTCGCCGCGACGTCCGTCTATAGCGATCGGGTGACCGCGTTTCTGCGCCTGTTCGACTTGTGTTCGGGCGACTATGTCAGGTTCTATGCGTCAGTCCGACGGATTGGCGCACTGGACCAAGCTCACCGCGTCGATGCACTTGCGGCGGCAGATCGCTGTTATTGAGCCGGTCAAAAGGGATGGCCCGAAGCGTCGGGGAACTTGCGTCCGAAACCAACCAAATCGCGCGATTGAGATCGCCCGCGCGGTTCTACTGGTCCGAGAACTTCACGCTCACGCCGCGCTGCCGAAAATAAGCCTGCATCAACTTGCGGCCCGAGCGGTTGTTCTGCGCCAGCTTGGCCGGATCGAACACCGCCTGTTTGATCCCTTCTCGCGTCAGCGCCGCCTTAAGCGCCGCGATATGTGTGTCGATGTCGGCATTGTCCGCCCGGAGCGAGGCATAGATGCTCTCGGTCGCCTCGGCCACGGTCAGTTCGCTCATTGGTGTCGTCCTTTGGTTGGTTGGGCGGCGCTTAGCACAGATTCGCGGTCCGCCGATACCGAGACCGTCAGTACACAGCGCCCGTCGCGAAAGCGAACCGTTCCTTATGGGGCTTCGTAGAGTTCCAGCGGCAATCCATCCGGGTCCCTGAAAAAGGTAAACCGTTGGTCCGTATATGGGTCGATCCGGATAGGCTCGACGGCAACGCCTGCGGCTTCCAGGCGGATAATTACGGGCTCAAGATTAGCCACAGCGAATGCCAGATGTCTCAGGCCTGTAGCCTCTGGGTGGGATGGCCGCATCGCTGGTGCAGGGAAGGAGAACAATTCCAGTTGGGCCGACCCGATCCGCAGATCCGCTTTCCATGACTGCCGCTCCTCCCGATAAACCTCCCGGATCAGATCGAGGCCGAGGAGTTCGACGTAGAACTGTCGCGACCGGTCGTAGTCGGTGCAGATGAGCGCGACGTGGTGAATGGCGTTCAGCATGCTGCTAACCTTGGTCAAGCTGGGATATGAGGCCAAGTTGCTTCAAGGCCTGGATCGTCGCGCGCCACGGCTCTGATTTGCCCTGTCCTTCCACCTCACCGATAACACCCGCGTTCCACCGCCAGCCGCCGCACCAGCGCCAGCACGGCATCGATGGTCGGGGTCGGCTTGTCCGTGAGCCGGCCAAGTTCCTGCACCGCGCTCACCAGCGCGTCGATCTCCATCGGCCTGCCGCGCTCCAGGTCCTGCAGCATCGAGGTCTTGTGTTCGCCGACATCGCCGGCGCCCTTGATGCGCCGGTCGACCGCTATGGGAAAACGCACGCCGAGGCTTTCGCCGATCGCCTGCGCCTCCAGCATCATGGTGCGGGCGAGCGCGCGGGTGCCATCGTCGGCGACAATCGCGGCCAGCGTGCTGCCGGTCAGCGCCGAGATCGGGTTGAAGGAGAGATTGCCCCACAGTTTTACCCAGATTTCGCTGCGGATGTCCTCGCGCACCGGCGCTTGCAAGCCGGCCTTGACCATTTCCTCGGCCAGAAGCGTAACCCGTTCGCTGCGCTCGCCGGAGGGTTCGCCGAGCGAGAAACGTTTGCCCTCGACATGGCGGATGAGGCCCGGCGCATCGACCTCGACGGCGGGATAGACGACCGAGCCGATAACGCGGTCCGGTCCGATCCGCTGCCAGATCGCGCCGCCGGGGTCGACCGCGTTCAGCCTGGTGCCTTCGAGCGGCCCGCCGACGCCGTGGAAATACCACCAGGGCACGCCGTTCTGCATGGTGACGACTGATGTGTGGTCCCCAAGCAGCGGCGCGATCTGGTCAAGGGCTGGGGAGAGAGAATGGGCCTTCAGCGCCAGCACGACGTAATCCTGGGCGCCAAGCTCGTCGGCTTTGGCGGCGGCCCGGACGGGGACCGAAATCTCCTGGCCATCCTCGATCAGGCGCAGGCCGTCCGCCTTGATGGCTTCCAGATGGGCGCCGCGCGCGACGATCGAAAGATCGGTCCGCCCAGTGATGGCGAGCTTGGCCGCGAGATAGCCGCCGATCGCGCCGGCGCCGAAGATGGTGATCTTCATCGTCAAAGCCCGAGTTTGGCGGCGAGGCCGATGCGCTGCAATTTGCCGGTCGCACCCTTGGGGATCTCGTCCAGGATCAGGATCTTGCGCGGCACCTTGAAATCGGCAAGCCGTGTCGCGGCATAGGTGCGAATGTCGCCCTCGGTGGCACTGATGCCTTCGCGCAGCACAACCGCCGCGGCCACCTCCTCGCCAAGCTTGTCATGCGGCATGGCGAAGGTGACGACCTGCGCCACCGCCGGATGGTCCATCAGCACGTCGTCGACCTCGAGCGGCGAGATCTTTTCGCCACCGCGGTTGATGATCTCCTTGAGCCGACCGGTGACCCTGAGATAGCCGTCCTCGTCGAGCACGCCCTGGTCGCCAGTGTGGAACCAGCCATGCGCGAAAGCCGTGGCATTGGCATCCGGGTTCTTCTCGTAACCCGTCGTGACATTGGGTCCGCGAATGACGATCTCGCCTGTCTCGCCGGCTGCGAGCAGCCGCCCGTCAGGCGCCATGACAGCCACGGCCGGACCGGCGGAGGCACCGACGCTGCCCGGCTTGCGCTGGCCCGGCGGCAGCCGGTTCGAGGCCATCTGGTGCGCGGCCTCGGTCATCCCGTAGGATTCGATCACCGGGCAGCCGAAGGTCGCCTCCAGCTCGGCCATCACCTGCGCCGGCAGCGACGCCGAGGATGAGCGGATGAAGCGCAGACGCGCCGCCGCCAGCGCCTCGGTGTTGCGTGCCGCGCGGGGCAGGATCGCCTGATGCATGGTCGGCACCGCCGTGTACCAGCTCGGCTGCGCCTCGCTCAGCCACTGGAAGAAGCGCAGCGCGTTGAAACCCGGCGTGCAGTAGATGCTGCCGCCGGCAGCCAGCGACGACAGCACGGCCGCGATCAGGCCGTGGATGTGGAACAGCGGCATGATGTTGAGGCAACGGTCATCTGGCGTCAGGCCAAGCGTGCCGCCGATATGGGCAGCCGAGGCCGCAATGTTTGCATGGCTGAGCGGCACCAGTTTTGGACGCGATGTCGTTCCGGAGGTATGCAGCAGCAGCGCAATGTCGCTGTCTTGCGCCATGTCGGGCGCGGCCTGCGGTCCGATCGCTGCGCCCTCGATCATGAAGCTGCCGGCGGGT
>NZ_RZRK01000257.1:0-7449 GCF_003997835.1 Mesorhizobium sp. M7A.F.Ca.CA.004.12.1.1 | reverse complement strand
GAGTGTCAAGGCGCGCTCTTCCGCAACCGGCGGCTCGAGGATGGCGAACTGGCTGTCGACCAGGCTTGCCGGCATGAAATGGCCTTTGCGGCTGCCGACACGCTGCCTGGCCGTGGCAGGGTCGATCTCCAGATAGAGGAAGACGATTTCCGGGCAGAAGCTCTCAGCCGGTCGCGGTAGCTGCGCTTCAGTGCCGAGCAGGCGGCAATCACGCCCTGTCCGCTGCCCACCGACTCCGCGATGCGCTCGCCGATCGCGTTGAGCCAGCCTTCGCGCAGTTGATCGGTAAGCGGTTCGCCGCTTGCCATGCGTGCGACGTTTTCCGGCGGATGCAGCTTGTCGCCCTCGATAAAGGCAACGCCCAGAGCGGCCGCCAGCGCAATACCGACGGCCGACTTGCCGCAGCCGGCGACGCCCATCACCACGATGGCCGGAGGCACCGAGCCGGGAGCGCCCGCTGGCGCCTGTGTTGCCTTTTCGTCCACGGTCAGCGGCTTGCCGGCGCGCGGCCGTAGAGCAACAGCATGGCGACAATGACGACGCCGTAGATGATCTGCCGCCCCGCCTCCGGCATCTGCATGACCGACAGAATGGACTGCAGCAGCGTGATGAGGATGACACCGGCGACAGTGCCGAGATAAGAGCCGCGTCCGCCCAGGATCGAGGTGCCGCCAAGCACCACCGCGGCGATCGACGGCAGCAGATAAGCGTCGCCCATCGACTGCGCCGCCTTGGAGGCATAGCCAGCCAGAAGCGCGCCGCCGAAAGCCGAGAGCCCGCCGGAGACGGCGAAGGCGATCATCACCACGCGCCGCGTATCGATGCCGGAGAGATAGGCCGCGCGTTCGCGGTTGCCGATGCCGTAGACGGTGCGGCCGAAGCTGGTACGGGTCAGCACGAACACCATCGCGGCTCCGATCAGCGCCCAGATGATAACCGCGTTGGGCACGCCCGGAATGGCGAAGCCGGTCGCCAGGTAGCGCATCGCGCCCGTTGCCGAATCCTGCGGCGAGAAGCCGCCTGTGTAGACCGCCATCAGCCCTTGCGCGACAGCGTTGGTGGCCAATGTGATGATCATCGAGGGGATGCGCAGATAGGCGACGCCGATGCCGTTGACGACGCCGATCAGCATGCCGCAGAAAATACCGAACGGAATGGCCAGCGCCACGCCGACCGGGCCGTACGCCGCCGCAGCGCAGGCCATCATGGCGCCCGCCGCCACCGCCCATGGCACCGACAGGTCGATCTGACCGAGCAGGATGACCAGCATCATGCCGGTTGCGATGACACCGAGGAACGAAGCCACCTTGAGCTGCTGCAGAAGATATTCAGGCGACAGGAAGCTTCTGGAATAGAGGCTGCCCAGGAACAGCAAGAGAACGATGCAGGCAAAGGCCGTCAGCACCGCCGGATCGGCGCGGCGGATGAATCTGGGCATGCGGCCGGCAATGCCGCCAAGTGTCGTTTCGCTCACAGGAACCACTCCAGCCGGTTGCGGACCCGAAACAGGGCGAAGGCGCCGAGGCTGACGGCGACCAGCAGGATAACGCCCTGGAACAGCGGCTGCCAGAGCGGATCGAAATCGAAGACGAACAACAGGTCGCCGATGGTGCGGAAGGCCAGCGCGCCGAAGATGGCGCCGATGGCGCTGCCCTTGCCGCCGAACAGCGAGACGCCGCCGAGCACCACGGCTGCGATCGAAAACAGCGTGTAGGAGTTGCCGCTGGCATAGGCCGCCTCGCCCGTATAGGTGAAGAAAGTCAGGAACAGTCCGCCGATCGCCGCCAGCAGGCCGGCCAGCGTGTAGGCAGCGAACTTGCCGCGCCGGATCGGCACGCCGGACATGTAGGCCGCCGTCTCCGACGAGCCGGCCGCGTAGGCCGCGCGGCCGAGCACCGAGCGGCTGAACGGCACCCAGATCACCAGCACGATGGCCAGCAGGACGACCAGGCTCGCCGGCACCACGCCGAACACACGGCCGGTCAGCGCATCGGCCAGATCCTCATTGACCGAGCCGCCAGGGAATGGCCGCAGCAAAAGGCCGATGCCGTAATAGACGGCGCCAGTGGCAATGGTGGCGACAATCGGCTGCAGCCGGCCATAGATGACGATGGCGCCGTTGATCGCGCCGCACAACAGCCCCACCGCCAGCACGGCGATGACACCGAGCGTCGTCTGCATCGGCGTGCCAACCACCAGCCAGGAGGCGAGGCAGTTGGTGAGCAGGAAGATCATACCGACGGACAAGTCGATGCCGGCGGTGATCACCACCAGCGTCTGCGCCATGGCGACAAAGGCGAGCAGCACGCCCTTGTTCGACGCCGTCTGCACGACATTGGCGGTGAAGCCCGCCGGATGGTTCGAGGTGTAGATGACGAACATGACGATGAAGATGCCGAGCGCCAGCAGAGTTCCGCGCTGCTCGGCCAGCCAGTAGCGCCAATCTTTCACGCGCTTGCTCCCAGGCCCACCGGGCTGTCCTCGCCATGGATATTGAGCGCGCTTGATATCAGCGCCCGCTCGGTGATCTCGGCACCGACCAGCTCGCGCTTGACCGCCCCGTCATAGAGCACCAGCACGCGATCGCAGCAGCCGATCAGTTCATCATAGTCGGTCGAGTAGAACAGGATCGCAGCACCCGCGTCGGCCAGTTTGCGCATCAGCTGGTACAGCTCCTGCTTGGTGCCGACGTCGATGCCGCGCGTCGGATCGTTGAGCAGGATGATGCGTGGCTGGCGCATCAGCCATTTGGCGATGACCACTTTCTGCTGGTTGCCGCCCGAAAGCGCGCCGACCGGAATGTCGAGGCCCGCCGTCTTGATCGCCAAGAGGCCTACCATGTCGTCGATCAGCCGCTGCTCGGCGGCACGGTCGATGATGCCGGCTTTCGACAGCCGGTCGAGCGCCGCGAAGGACAGGTTCTCGCGCACCGTCATCGGCAGCATCAGCCCTTCGGTCTTGCGGTCCTCGGGAATCAGCGCCATGCCGATGCCGTCGTCGCGCGCAACGGATGGGCTGGTGATCGAGACCGACTTGCCGTCGATCAGGATCTGGCCGCTGAGGCCCCGCAGCACGCCGAAGAAGGCGAGCAGCAATTCGCGCTGGCCCTGGCCGTCGAGGCCGCCAAGGCCGACCACCTCACCTGCCCTGACGGTCAGCGAGATGTCGTGCAGCCGGTCGGCCCATGAGAGCTTGCGGGCCTCGAGCCTGGGGGCCGCGGCGGCAGGCACGGCCGCCGGCTTGGGCGGAAAGATATGGCTGTATTCGCGGCCGATCATCAGTTCGACCACCTCATTGTCGCTCTTCGAGCCGGCTGGATAGCTGGCGACATTGCGGCCGTTGCGGAACACCGTGCACTGATCCGCCAGTTCGGCGATCTCGTTCATGCGGTGCGAGATGTAAAGCAGCGCCAGCCCTTCCGAGCGCAGCCGCTTGAGCACTGCGAAGATCTTCGAGACATCCGCTGCCGTCAGCGCCGAGGTCGCTTCGTCGAGGATGAGGATGCGCGGCTTGCGTGCCAATGCCTTGGCGATCTCGACCATCTGCCGGCGCGACAGCGGTAGGTCCTTGACCAGCGCCAGCGGGTGGATGTCGGCGGCGCCGGCACGAGCAAGTGCTTCTTCGGCGATGCGGCGCTGCGCCTTGCGGTCGATCATGCCGAAGCGTTTGGGCGGGTCGGAAATGACGATGTTGTCGGCAACGCTGAGCTCGGGGACCAGCGACAGTTCCTGGAAGATGCAGACGATGCCGGCCTTGTTGGCGGCCCCCGGAGAAGCGAAGGTCGCCTCGCGCCCGTCCAGCGTCATGCGGCCCTCATCGGGCGCCACGACACCTGCCATGACCTTGATCAGCGTCGACTTGCCGGCGCCGTTTTCACCGAGAATGGCGTGGATGCTGCCGGCTTCGACGACAAGCTCGGCCTTCTCCAGCGCGCGTACACCGCCATAGCGCTTGGATATGCCTTCCATACGAAAGAGCGGAGCCGCACCGTCCATCGGCCCTCCCAGGGCGATTGTGGAATTGAGACAAGCGCCGCGGCTCAAGCCGCGGCGCCGGGTGACAGCCAGCGATGATTTACTGGTTTTCCTTGGTCTGACCCATGATTTCCTGGGCGCTGAAATTGATGCCGCAGGTCGGGAAGGAATTGCCGACGAAGAAATTGTCGGATTCCTTGGGGAAGTAATCCGTGCCTTCCTTCAAGTTCGGGTCTTCGGCGATCGCCAGCGGCAGCTTCACCTCTTGTGGTACCACCTCGCCTTCGAGTGCGGCGATCGCGGTCTTGATGGCGACGGCGACCTGAGCCGGACCCGAGCCGGCGGACGAGCACTTCAGCCCGTCGGCCGAATGCGCGGCGCAGAACTTGCGGAAGCCGTTCTCGGTCTCGCCGCCAAACGGCACGAACGGATGCTTGGCGTCGATCATCGCCTGCACGATGCCGGTATCGCCGCCCTGGCCGGTGATGCCGTCGAACGGACCGTTGGTGGCGATCGCATCGGCGGTCACTTTCTGTGCCACGCCGTCATCCCACTTGCCGGCGACTTCGGTGACGTCCCACTTCTTGCCGGACGCAGCGAAGACCTCGTGGATGCCGTTGTGGCGGTCGGTGTCGACGGAGGTGCCGGCGACGCCGCGCACTTCCAGGATCTTGCCGCCATTCGGTATCTTGGCGACCAGCCACTTGGCCCACAATTCGCCAAGGCCTTTCTGATCGACATTGACGTTGATGGCATCCTTGGTGTCAAGGATGTTGTCGAAGGCGACCAGAACGATGCCGGCTTCCTTGGCGCGCTTGATGACCGGACCGAAGGCTGTCGGGTTCTGGGCGTCGGTGACGATGGCGTCATAGCCGGAATCGATGAAATTGTTGATCGCCGAGATCTGCGCCGGCACGTCCTCGCCCGTCGAGACGACCTTGAATTCCTTGATCTTGGCTTTGACTTCAGGTTGTGCGGCGTAGGCCTTGGCTGTCTGCACCATCTGGATACGCCAGGTGTTGGCGATATAGCCATTGGCGAAGGCGATGCGGAACGGCCCTTCCTTCTTGGGATATTTGAAAAATTTGGTCTCCGCGCTCCACGGCGCGAAACAGTCCGCCTGAGCGGCGGGACCCGACACGATTTCGGGTCCGGCGGCCATGGCGGCCGAATTGAGCATGACGAATGCAGTGGCGGCAACGACGCCACCAACAAGTGACTTGATCATCGATAATCCTCCCGATTGCAGTTCTGATTGTCGTTTCGCAATGCGAATTTTTCGCGCGATGGACCGGCACCTCCCGCCTCGTCATGCGCTTCCTTGGTCGCCGGTGGTGGCCGACCCGGTTCCTCCCTTGTCGCCGCCAGCGGGGCGAAAACTATCATATTATCCATAATAAACAAGTATTAGTTGTCACTTATGTATAATAAACAGGCGCAAACTATCGTTGATACACCTGCCCGGAGGAGATGGTAGCGCTACCAAATTGGCGTGTAAACCGGCATTCGCACAGTCGCTCCTGTGCGTTTCAACGCGCCGTGCTCTCGCGGCGCTTGAGTTCGAAACCGAGGTCGACGATCCGTTGCTCCGGTCTGTTGCCGGCGATCGCCGCCAGCGCCATGGCGACGGCACGCCGGCCGATCTCATAACGATGGGTGCGGATGCTAGTGACCGAAGGAAACGCCACCTGCATCATGTCGAGATCGTTGAAACCGACGATGCCGATCGTCTTCGGCACCGCGATCGAGGCGCGATGGCATTCGAACAAGACGCCGAGCGCGATATCGTCATTGTTGCAGAAGACACCGTCGAGTGTCGGCACCTTGGCCAGCGCGTCGCGGAACATCTCGCGGCCGAGCGACACGCTGGACAGCACCGGCGTGGTGGTTACGAGGCGCGAGTCGAACAGGCCCGCGGCCTCCATCGCCGCGCGATAGCCGGCAAGGCGCCGCTGCGAACGCGGATCCATGCGCGCGCCGATGAAGCCGATGCGGCGATAGCCCGCCTCGATCAGATGCTCGGTCGCCGCCCTGCCGCCATCGAGATGCGAGAAGCCGACCATCATGTCGACCGGATCTGGACCGGTTTCCATGACCTGCACCACAGGGCAGCCGGCACTTTCCAGCAGCTTTCGCGAAGCCGGTGTCTGATCGATGCCGGCGACGATCAGCGCGGCTGGCCGTTGCGAACCGAACACCTGCAGCAGCCGCTCTTCCTCGAGGCCGGAATAGTGGGTGTTGCCAAGCTGGATGCGGAACGGGCTGGCCGACAGGCTGTCATAGATGCCGCGCACCACCTCGGCGAAGACGTTGTTGGTCAGCGACGGCACCAGCACGCCGAACACCTCGGCGCGCGCCGAGGCGAGCGCCCGGGCATTCGGGTCCGGCACGTAGCCCAGTTCGTCGACGGCGGCCTGGATCTGGCGGCGCAGCTCTTCGGACACACGCTCCGGCTCGCGCAGGGCGCGCGACACGGTGATGGCGCCGACGCCGGCCTTGCGTGCGACATCCGCGATGGTCGGGCGACCGCCGCCCCGGCGCGAGCGCGGCTTGGTCAAGGACGCACTCCTGGCGACTGGCTTGTGCAGCCAAGCGCCTTTGGAACCATATTCGGGGTCTTTGCCACCGTCGTCATGCCAAACCGGCCTGTTGCCGCACCCATTCGCCTTCCGGCGTCGCGCAGCCTTGGGTGGTTGTCAAGCCGCGCAGCTCCCGGACCATTGGGCACGGTGAGCTCAGGCCGTCACGGCTGTGCTGCGCCGTGCCTTCCAGAACAGCAGCCCGATCGCCACCAGGTTCAGCAAATTCCACGCGATGCCGTTGAGGAATGCGGCGGCGTAGGAACCAGTCAAATCGTAGATCCAGCCCGACATCCAGCCGCCGATCGCCATGCCGAAGATGGTCGCCATCATGACGATGCCGATACGCTGGCCGGCCTCCCTGGCCGGCATGTAATCGCGCACTATGATCGCGTAGCAAGGCACGATGCCGCCCTGCGACAGGCCGAACACCAGCGACACCACATAGAGCGAGGCAAGCCCGTCGAACGGGATATAGAACAGCAGCGACAGGCACTGCAGCACCGAGCCGATCATCAATGTCCACACCGCGCCGATACGGTCGGCGAGGAAGCCGGACGCCAGCCGGCTGACGACGCCGCCGGCCATCATGATCGACAGCATGTCGGCGCCATGCGCCACGCCGTAGCCGAGGTCCATGCAATAGGCGACGATATGCACTTGCGGCATCGACATCGCCACGCAGCAGCCGAGCCCGGCGACGACCAGCAGCACCTGCAAGGCCGCCGGCGACAGCGAGATCGGCTGCACCGATCGGCTTCCGGGCGAACCCGCGACGGCCGCCGCCGGGGCACCGCGCCGCAGCATCAGCACCAGCGGCACCATTGTCACCAGGCAGAAGATGCCGATTGCCGCATAGGTGAAGCGCCAGCCTTCCGCCTTCATCAGCGTCGGCA
>NZ_RZRK01000256.1:0-7468 GCF_003997835.1 Mesorhizobium sp. M7A.F.Ca.CA.004.12.1.1 | reverse complement strand
GTCAGGTGCTGTCGAGCCTGCTGAAAGCCGGCATCGACCGGCCGCGCCCCGAACTCGTCTCGCATCTCGTCAACGAAACGACGCTGTCTTTTCCGAGCGGCCACGCCATGCTGTCGGCCGTGACCTATCTGACGCTCGGCGCGCTGGCGGCACGCTTCCTGCCCGGTCGAACGACGAAGATCTATGTGCTGTCGCTGGCGGTGCTGACGACGCTGCTGGTCGGCATCAGCCGCATCTATCTTGGCGTCCACTGGCCATCGGATGTGCTTGCCGGCTGGTGCGCCGGCTTCGTCTGGGCGATGCTGTGCTGGCTCGCTGCCCGGGCGTGGCAGCGATGGCGCGGGCAGCGCCTGAACGGCGACAGCGAGACTGGAGACTAGATCAGCCGGTCGATCAGCCCGTGCCCGCAGCCCACCGACAGCAAGGCCGCCCAGGTCATGAAGGTCTTGAAGAATTCAACCGCGTTACCCCCTGCCTAGATGGACACCCTAGGCACAATCCCGGGAAGTATCTGAATGATCGGTCAGCCGCCCCTTTACGCCTCAGACGTTCATCCTAATGCTTGAAACATCACAATGATAGTATTATACCTTATTCCTGCAGACTCAGACGGGGATTCCGGCCGATGATCACTGCCGCGCAGATGCGCGCCGCAAGGGCGCTGGCCGGCATCGATCAGAAGACGCTCGCCGAGCGCGCCGGCGTTTCGCTTCCAACCATCCAGCGCATGGAGGCGAGCGATGGCGTGGTCAGGGGCGTGGTCGACACGCTGATGAAGGTCATCCAGGCTCTCGACGAGGCCGGGGTGGAGCTGATCGGCGAGAACCAGACCAGCGAGCGCGGCGGCCGGGGCGTGCGCCTCAAGGCTGCCGTGCCGCGGGATCCCAAGGCTGAGCCGGCATAAAGTCGCGACGGCGACCGCCGACAGCCCTGCCGACGATCCCGCCGCCTTTCAGGGTGCGAAAGGCAGTCCATGGATCAGACGCAGCGGGCAGTGCATCAACCGGCCCACAGGTCGGCCCATAGGCCGGTAAAACCGACATTTTCCGAATTGTTCACGCCGAAGCTGGTGACGGTCTGGCGCGAGGGCTACACGTTCGCCGACTTCAAGGCGGACGCCATTGCCGGGCTGACGGTCGCCATCGTCGCGCTGCCCTTGTCGATGGCGATCGCCATCGCCTCGGGCGTGACGCCCGAGCGCGGCCTCTACACCTCGATCGTCGGCGGCTTCATCATTTCGGCGCTCGGCGGCAGCCGCTTCCAGATCGGTGGTCCGGCCGGCGCCTTCATCGTGCTGGTGGCCGCGACGGTTGCCCGGGTCGGCATCGATGGACTGCTGTTGGCAACGATGATGGCAGGGGTCTTCCTGCTCGCCATGGGCTATCTCCGCCTCGGCACCTACATCAAGTTCATTCCCTATCCGGTGACGGTCGGCTTCACCGCCGGCATCGCCGTCATCATCTTTTCAGGACAGATCGTCGAACTGTTCGGGTTGAAGCTTGCCGGCAGGGAGCCGGGCCCGCTGGTGCCGAAGTTGATCGCGGTCGGTGAGGCGGCCGGCACCATCAATCTTGCGGCGACCTTCGTGGCGGTGTTGACCATCTTCACCATCGCCGGCCTGAAGCGCTGGCGGCCGACATGGCCTGCCATGCTCATCGCCATCGGGCTGGCATCGCTGGTCGTGGCGCTTCTCTCGCTGCCGGCGGAGACGATAGGCACTCGCTTTGGCGGCATCCCGCGTAGCCTGCAAATGCCCGCTCTGCCGCCGATCAGCCTGGGCAGGATGATTGACGTGCTGCCGGATGCCATTGCCTTTGCCCTGCTCGGCGCGATCGAATCGCTGCTGTCGGCGGTGGTCGCCGACGGGATGACGGGCCGGCGGCATCGTTCCAACTGCGAACTGGTGGCGCAAGGCTTCGCCAACATCGCGTCCGCCCTGTTCGGCGGCATCTGCGCCACCGGCACCATCGCCCGCACCGCGACCAATGTGCGGGCCGGCGCCCACGGACCGGTTTCGGGCATCGTCCACTCCGCCATCCTGCTCGCTTTGATGCTGGTGGCGGCGCCGCTCGCCAGCTACATCCCGCTCGCAGCCCTGGCTGGCGTGCTGGCGGTCGTGTGCTGGAACATGTTCGAGAAGCAGGCCTTCGCCACCTTGCTGCGTGCCTCGCGCGGCGATGCGCTGGTGCTGATGGCGACCTTTCTGCTCGTCATCTTCCGCGATCTCACCGAAGGCATCGTCGTCGGCTTCGTGCTGGGCTCGATCCTGTTCATCGACCGCATGGCCAAGTCGATTGCGGTCGAGGCCGATCAGCCGCTGGTGCAGGAGGATGTCGCCGACAGCGCCAACGCCTACGATGCCAGCGAGGCGACCGACGCCGACACCGTGGTCTACCGCATCTCGGGCGCCTTCTTCTTCGGCGCGGCATCGACCGTCGGCACCGTACTCGACCGCATCGCCGACCAGCGCAGGAACTTCATCCTCGACTGCTCGGCCGTACCGTTCTTCGATTCGACGGCGGCCAACGTCATCGAGGGCGCCGCCCACAAGGCCAGGCGCGCCAGCGTCCGCTTCATCATATCAGGCGCCGCGCCGCAGATCCGGCGCATGCTGATCAACCACGGCGTGAAGCGTCCGCTGGTGACCTATGCAGCGTCGATCGAGGAGGCGCGGGCGCAGCTGAAAGGCAAGATCGAGGTGCGGTAGGGGCCGGGATTTGCCGGCCGGCGGTCGCCTGAACGTCAACTTTTTGATCTCAAGCAAGCGGGGAGCACGCTTTAGGCGAGCGGGCTCACTTTAGTCCCAGATGCAAGGAAAGTCGCTTCGCGGCGGCGTCGAATGCCACCAATCTTCGTGACCTGAACAGGGAAGCCTCCGCCTATCCTGCTTCAGCTTTCACCGTGGTCCTTTGTCCGGACATTTTACTCTTTGCAGCCGCGTTTCAAAAATGAAACCGCAATCATGGTAGAGTTCGCGCACTGATTTGCCAGTAGAAGGCGGGTTTGCCAAATGCGTGACACGTCCCCGCGAAATCGAAGTGATCCTATGCCGACCGCGCCAACACTTGAACTTCGCCGCTATTCACGGCTGAGAAATTTGCGAGAGCGCGCAGAACGCCAAGGTGCTGCATTGCAGTTCTGGGCGCGTACGGCATCGCTCGCCGTGATCTCCTGCTTCTTTTCATTAATCAGCCGCTGGGATGCCTCTCTGCTCTTCGTGCTGGCGGGCCTCATGTTGTTCCAGCTCGTCGGCCTGATCCAGTTTCGCTTTGCGCGCCGTCGCAACGCGCCATGGTGGATCGGTTATCTCGTAGGCACGCTGGACATCGTTCTGTTGACCGTTCTGCTGGTAACGCCCAACCCGTTTTCCCCGGAGGTCGCGCCGGCCGCGATGCAACTGCGCGAAGGCAGCTTCAAATTCCTGTTGATTTTCGTGTGCCTTGGCGCGCTGACCCTTTCGACCCGATTGGCGCTCTATCTCGGAGCGCTCGCAGCCTTGACGTGGACGATCGGGGTGGGATGGGTGATTCTTCATGCGGGAACCGTCCTTCCGGCGACGAACCTCTATTCGCTGCCGACGACAGAGCGACTGAACCTCTATCTCAATCCCAATTTCGTCGACACATTCGCGCAGGCGACCAACGTGTTGGTTGTGCTGATTATCGGCGCGATCATGGCGTTGGTCGTCTCTCGTTCTCGACATCTGTCGGAAGACTATGTCAAGGCAGAGCGCGCCCGCGCCAATCTCGCCCGGCATTTTTCGCCAAATGTCGTCGACCAGCTCGCCGCGGATGACGAGCCCTTCGGTCCGGTCCGCCGGCAGGATATCGCGGTACTGTTCGCCGACATCGTCGGCTTCACACACTATTCCGAGGATCATCCGGCCGAAGCAGTGTTCGAACTTCTGCGTCAGTTCCACCGTCGCATGGAGCAGGTCGTTTTCGACCACCATGGCACCGTCGACAACTATATCGGCGATTGCATCATGGCCACATTCGGGGTTCCGCAAGCCAGCCATAACGACGCAACCCGAGCCATCCAGTGCGCTGAAGCGATGATCGCCGCTCTCGAAGACTGGAATGTGCAGCGGGTGTCCAGGGGATACCCGTCGCTGGACGTTCGGATCGGTGCACAATATGGCGCAGTCGTCATCGGTGCGGTCGGCAGCGAGCGCAATCTTTCCTTCGCGGTGGTGGGCGACACCGTCAACGTCGCCAGCCGTTTGCAGGCGCTTTGCCGTGAACTTCAGGCAAACATTTGCTTTGGGTCACGACTGATAGAAGCCGCGAAGGCGGAATCGCCCACGACACAGTTGAATGCGCGCGATCATGGGCCGGTGAGCATCCGCGGTCGGGATGAACCGGTCCATGTCTGGGTCGAACACAGAGCCGAAAACCAGGGTGCTGTTTCGGTTTCGGCGTGATATAGCCGCCATGTGAAACGCCTGCATCTGCCGGAAAGTTCACGCCTGAAGGCATCATGCGCTCGCAGGCACTGAGCGAGGCGTCGATGTTCCTCTATCTGCGCGATCTCGAGGAGTGCGAAATCGTCTCAGCATGATTGCATCTGGCGGCTGAGCTTGCCGCGCAC
This sequence comes from Mesorhizobium sp. M7A.F.Ca.CA.004.12.1.1, assembly GCF_003997835.1. Taxonomy (NCBI): domain Bacteria; kingdom Pseudomonadati; phylum Pseudomonadota; class Alphaproteobacteria; order Hyphomicrobiales; family Phyllobacteriaceae; genus Mesorhizobium; species Mesorhizobium sp. M7A.F.Ca.CA.004.12.1.1. The sequence goes on along the minus strand of NZ_RZRK01000256.1, from coordinate 2,878 downwards.
GGCCCCGGCGGTGCCGACGGCGCCATTGACCGCGCCCATCATCTTCATCTGCCCGGCGGTCTCGTTCATGCGCGCCCGGCAATCCTGCATTTTTCTGGTCGCCTCGACTGCAGCCAGGGCTTCGCCAAGACCTTCCGGCGAGTCCGTCTGGCTGCAGCTGGAAGCCAGCAGGCAGATAAGCATTGCGATCGGGCTGCCCCGCCTGACACGTGCCGTGGCTGGGAAAATGCCGCGATGTTCGGCCTCGAGGCTCCCGCTCGGAGTTGCTTTTCCCGCCACCCGTTTGCTGTTGCCCAACATCCTATCGCCCCATCGCCGGGCCGAGGATGAGGCTGCGGATTTTTGGCGTCAGCGGCCTGACGACATCGGCGAAGGGGTCGCCCTCGGCCCGCAAAGCCATCAATCCTTCGACCTCTTCGTCGATGGCCGAGATGGTCTCTGACTTCTGTGCGTCGGTCAGCTCCCTCATGCCGGATATGGCACCCCTGAGCTTGGCGAAAATGGCATCGAGTTCTGCGGCCGACATCGTCGCCAGGAACCCGCGCATGGTCTCGCCAAGCGCGACCTTCCAGCTGTCGGCGGTGAAGCCGGCTGTGCCGATCAAGCCCTTGTCCGCCGCATCGCGCTCATACCAGTCGGCGGCGATCTCCTCGTCATAGGCGAACTGACCGAATTCGGGCTGCAAGGCCTCGATCAGGCCGACGACCGCCGACGCATCCCGCGCTGTCAGCGCCAAGGCATGCGGGCTGTCGAACATCATGCCGGCAAGTGCGAGCGCGCCGGCTAGCCGGCGCATGGCTGCGAAACGCCGCTCAGCCATAACAGTCCTCCACAACGCCGGCCCGGGCACTGCTCGTCGCCTGGGACTGCAGAACCGAGCCGCCGATCGAGGCGGCCTGGCCGGCAATGACCCCACCATTGCCAGCCAGACCGCCAAGACCCCCCGCCATCGACAGGACACCGCCGAGCAGAGCCGCATTGGTCTGCGCCTTCGCCGCCTTCTTGGCGGCCTCGGCGCAGGCGGTTTCCGTCGATGGTTCGTTCCGGGCCTTGTTGCTGCCGGCCGCGCTCGCGATCAATGCCGTGTTGCTGTCGGCCTGGCCCGTTTGGCAGCCCGCCAGGGCAATGGTCAGGGCCACGAAAATGCTTTTTTTCATGGTGCTGCTCATCATCGGGCAGCGCGCGGCGGCAGCTTGACCTCGCGGTGATCGGTCACCGTGTTGCCCAACGAGATCGACAGCAGATAGGCACGCGGATTGAAGCCCGCCGCGGCCAGTGCCGACAGCGTCTTGAACAGTTGCAAATGAAACATCGTGCCCCCTTGGATTGCCGCCAATACGGTTCCGGTTTCGGAATCGCGCCGCAAACTAGGGGCATCGAAGGGGGACAGCTTGGACAGAACGGCACTGAAAGCGGCCAAAACGGCCCGGTATTGACGTTTTGCAGGCCGCGGCGCATATGACCGCGCTCTTGGCATGGGGGTGTCGATGACTGCGACGATGGGGCCGTCAGCTTCGTTCAGGCTGGCGACGGAGATGTTTCCGGAGCGGGATCGCGTCGAGATTACGCGCGAGGTTTACGGCCGCACGGTTCTGAGGGTGGACCTCGATCCGCTTGCGCCGGCGCAGATCGACATGCGGGTGCGCGCGTTGCCGGGCCTCGGCATCGCCACCGGCAGCTCATCGGAATTCCGGGTGCATCGCACATCGTCGCTGATCGACAACGACGACTTCGTTCTTCTGGCGGCCCTCGATGGGGGCAGCGTGATGAAGCACCGCGGCCGCGAGGAGGCGGTCGGCAACGGCCAGGCGCTGATGATGAGCGGTGACGAGGTTGGCCTCAACCTGATCGGCGCCGGCGGGTTCCGCTTCATCAATCTGAGTTTTTCGCGCAAGCAGCTTTCGCCTCTGATCGGCGATCCGGCAGCGGTCCTTATGCGGCCCTTGCCGACCCAAAGCGGGGCGATGCGGCTGTTGCTCGACTATATCAACTCGATCCAGGAGGTCGGAGACGAGTTGACTGCGGAGGCCTGTCACCTTGCGGCGACGCATGTCTTCGACCTTGCCGCACTCGCCATGGGCGCGACCAGGGATGCGGCCCAGATCGCACGCGGCCGTGGCGTCAGCGTTGCCCGCTTGCGCGCCATCAAGGCCGATATCGTCGCGCATGGTGGCCATGTCGACCTGTCGGCGCGGGACGTCGCCGCCCGCCACGGACTGTCGGCCCGCTATGTCCGCAAGCTGTTCGAGAGCGATGGCACATCCTTGATTGATTTCATGATGAACCAGCGGCTGGCGCGTGCCCATCGCATGCTTGGCGATCCGCGCCATGCCGGACGCAGCATCACCGCGATCGCCTACGAGGCCGGCTTCAACGATCTTTCCTATTTCAACCGGGCGTTCCGCCGCCGTTATGACGCCACTCCCTCGGACGTGCGCGTTGCGGCTTGCAAGCACTGACGCCAAAGCGCCGCCTGCCGGGCCGCGCTCCCGTGCCGTGCCGTCCATGCTGTTGGACTCATTTGATCGCGTCTATTCGGCGGCCTTTGCCCCGGGATCGGCAACCTTGTCGTCCCAGACCATCTGCCGGTAGTCGAAACCATATTCCAGCGTCGGTTTGACGATGCGGAAATAGGGCGACAGGTCGAAATCGCGCGGCGTGTAGAGCGAGTGGTGGCGGATGTGCAGGATTTCCTTGCGCGAATAGTTCGACTGCGCGGAGGCTCGGCCGGGCGCACGGGTGATTTCGGGCAGGATCGGATAGCGGATCTGGCCATAGGCCTCGGCGATCAGCGTCGAGCAGATCGCCCGTGTCGGGTCGCCGGAGCCGAAGGCCAGCATGCGGCGGCGCCAGCGCACCGGCACCGGCGGTGTGGGCA
>NZ_RZRK01000255.1:0-7481 GCF_003997835.1 Mesorhizobium sp. M7A.F.Ca.CA.004.12.1.1 | reverse complement strand
CTGCTCGCGCTCGGACTTTTTGCCACCGCCCGGCCAGCGCAAGGCCAATGTCTGGATGGCACCGGGCGCGCGGCCGATCGGCAAGGGCAGGGCCGACGCCGATGCCGCCAAGGCGGCTGAAGCCAAGGCGCGCAAGGCATCGTTCAAGCCGTCTTATGGCAAACCCGCCGGTGCAAGACCGTTCGGCAAGCCGAGAGGCGAACGTCCGGGCGGGGCTGGCGGCGGTGAGCGTCCGCGCAATGGTCCCCGAGGCCCCAAAGCGAGATGAGAATCGTCGGTGGTGAGTTTCGCGGGCGTCCGCTGGCGACGCCGCGCTCGAGCGCCATTCGTCCGACGACCGATCGCACCCGCGAGGCGGTCTTCAACGTGCTGGCGCATCGCTTTGCCGCGCAATTGGACGGCGCGCGCGTGCTCGACCTGTTCGCCGGCACCGGTGCGCTGGGGCTCGAGGCGCTGTCGCGCGGTGCCTCCTACGGCGTCTTCATCGAGGAATCGGCCGAAGGCCGTGGCCTGATCCGCGACAATGTCGAAGCCTTCGGCCTGACCGGCCGCACCAAGATCTTCCGCCGCGATGCCACCGGCCTTGGCGAAGCGGGCACGCTGGCGCCGTTCGGCCTCGTCTTTGCCGACCCGCCCTATGGCAAGGGCCTTGGCGAGCGCGCCTTGCAGTCGGCGAAAGCCGGCGGCTGGCTTCGCCCTGGCGCGCTGTGCGTGGTCGAAGAGGCGGCAGTGGCGCCCTTCGAGCCGGGCCCCGGCTTTTCCGTGCTGGACGAGCGCAACTATGGCGAGACCGTCATCCGCTTTATCGAGGCGGCCTGATACGCCTTCGCGATTGGCGGTTCCTCTCCCCCGCTTCACGGGGGCGAGGAACCGAGCTCCGCCTCTAAAATGACCAACAATTAACTTTGCTTGTCGCCAGTACCTTGCCTATCGTCTGCAGACAGAACCGGAGCCGTTGATGACATCCACGATTGAATGGCTGCGCGGAACGCTGTTGGCGTCCTCTTTGGCTTTTGTCATGACCAGCCCGGTGCTGGCCGAGAGCCCCGTCTTGCCCAACACGGTTCCGGCCGAGTTCAAGGTCACGGATTTCCTGCTCGACAACGGCATGGAGGTGGTCGTCATTCCCGACCACCGTGCGCCGATCGTCACCCATATGGTCTGGTACAAGATCGGCAGCGCCGACGAGCCGCCCGGCAAATCCGGCATTGCGCATTTCTTCGAACATCTGATGTTCAAGGCGACGACCAACCATGCGGCGGGCGAGTTCGACCGCGCCATCTCCGATATCGGCGGCTCCAACAACGCCTTCACCTCTTACGACTACACCGCCTTCCACGAGACGGTGGCGCCGTCGGCGCTCGAGCTGATGATGAGCTTCGAGGCCGATCGCATGCGCAACCTCATCCTCACCGACGATGTCATCAAGACCGAGCGCGATGTCATCCTCGAGGAGCGCCGCTCGCGCATCGACAACAGCCCCGAGGCCGTGCTGGACGAGGAGGTCGATGCGACGCTGTGGCAGAACCAGCCCTATCGCATCCCGGTCATCGGCTGGATGCAGGAGATGCAGCAGCTGAACCGCGCCGACGCTGTCGCCTTCTATGACAAATATTACCGGCCCAACAACGCGGTGCTGATCGTTGCCGGCGATGTCGACCCGGACACGGTGCGGGCGCTGGCCGAAAAGACCTATGGCAAGGTGGCGCGCGGCCCCGATCTGCCGCCGCGCATCCGTCCGGTCGAGCCGGAGCAGAACACCAAGCGCACGGTGACGCTCGCCGATGCCCGCGTCAGCGTGCCGAGCTTTTCCACCCAATGGGTGGTGCCGTCCTATCACACAGGCAAGCCGGGCGAGGCGGAAGCGCTCGACCTCTTGGCGGAGATCCTCGGCGGCGGCAATCGCAGCCGGCTCTACCAGGCGCTCGTCGTCCAGCAAGGTATCGCATCCAGCGCCGGCGCCTTTTTCCAGGGCACCATGCTCGACGACACCAACTTCACCGTCTATGGCGCGCCGCGCGGCGATGCTAAAATCTCCGACGTCGAAGCGGCGGTCGATGCCGAAGTGGTGCGCATCGTCAAGGATGGCGTCACGCCATCGGAGCTGGAAAAGGCCAAGGACCGCTATGTCAGGTCGATGACCTTTGCCCGCGACAAGCAGGATTCCATGGCCAACATCTACGGCTCGACGCTGGCCACCGGCGGCAATGTGCAGGACGTCCAGCAGTGGACGGACCGCATCCGCAAGGTCACGACAGACGAGGTCAAGGCCGTCGCCGCGCACTATCTCGTGCTCGCCCGGTCGACCACCGGCTATCTCTTGCCGCAGCAACAGGCGGGGAATTGATTTGATGAAGAGATCGAGCGTTGGCGCTGCCCCCCACCTGCCTGCCGGCATCCTCTCCCCGTACAGTGACGGGGAGAGGGGCGCCGTCATCGCCGGTTTCGCCAATCACCATGGTTGCAAGACGGACGCCGAGGTTGCGGCCAGCCTCCTTCTCCCCGTCACTATACGGGGAGAAGTGCCCGGCAGGGCGATGAGGGGCGGCGCCGACTTCGACAATTGTTCGTTTGGAACGACCACCCCGAGCCGCGCCATCGCCCCGCTGATCACTTTACTTCTCTCCATCCTCTTCCTCATCCTGCCGGCACTCACCGCGCGGGCCATGGACATCCAGTCCGTCACCTCGCCAAAGGGCATCACCGCCTGGCTGGTCGAGGACTATTCCGTGCCGGTTGTCGCCATCCGCTTCGTCTTCGGCGGCGGCTCGACGCAGGATCCGGTCGGCAAGGAAGGGCTGGCCAATCTGATGACCGGCCTGTTCGACGAAGGCGCCGGCCCGCTCGACAGTGAAGACTTCCAGATCAAGCTCGACGATGCCGGCGCCGAAATGAGCTTCGACGAGAGCCGCGACGGCATCTACGGCTCGATGCGCATGCTGGCCGAGCAGCGCGACCAGGCATTCGACCTGTTGCGGCTGGCGGTCAACGAGCCGCGCTTCGACCAGCTGCCGATTGACCGCATCCGCTCCCAGATCCTGTCCGGCATCATCGCCGGCGAAAACGATCCCGACACGGTGGCGCAGAACAAATGGGCGCGAGCGCTTTATGGCGATCATCCCTATTCCCGCTCCGACCAGGGCACCAAGGAAAGCATCGCCACCATCACGCGCGATGATCTCAATGCCTCGCACAAAGCGGTGTTCGCGCGCGGCGGGCTGCGGGTCGCCGTTGTCGGCGCCATCGACGCGGAGACGCTGAAGAAGAAGCTCGACATGGTGTTCGGCGACCTGCCGCAAAACCAGGCGCTGAGGCCAGTGGCCGATATCGACCCGAAGCTGGCGCAGCATATCGAGGTCGACTACGACCTGCCGCAGACCTCCCTGCAGCTCGCTTTTCCCGGCGTGAAGCGCAAGGCGGCGGATTTCTTCCCCGCCGTGCTGATGAACGAGATTCTTGGCGGCGGCACCTTCACCTCGCGCCTGTTCCAGGAGGTGCGCGAGAAGCGCGGGCTGGCCTACAGCGTCAACTCCTCGCTCATCAACCAGGACCACGCCAGCGCGCTGATCGTCAGCACCGGCACCCGCTCCGACCGCGCGTCCGAAACGCTGGGCATCATCCGCGATGTGGTCAAGCGACTGGCCGAAGAAGGCCCGACCGAAGCGGAACTGGCGGCCACCAAGAAATACATGATCGGCGCCTACGCCATCAACAATCTGGACTCGTCCAGCGCCATCGCCGCGACACTGGTCGAACTGCAGCTCGACGATCTCGGCATCGACTACATGCAGCGCCGCGCCGGCTACATCAACGCGGTGACGCTCGACCAGGTCAAGGCGGCGGCGAAGAAGCTGCTGTCGACCGAGCCGACCATCATGGTCATCGGACCGAAACTGGCCGGGGCCGGCAAGGGATGAGCCCCGGCGCGCATTTCTCTTTTCCGAACGCCGGCGCTGCCTCTCATCGCCCTGCCGGGCACTTCTCCCCGTATAGTGACGGGGAGAAGGGGGCTGGCCGCAATCTCGGCGCCCATCTTGCAACGTTTGTGATTGGCGAAATCGGCGATGGCAGCACCCTTCTCCCCGTCACTATACGGGGAGAGGATGCCGGCAGGCAGGTGAGGGGCGGCGCCAACTTCAACAATTGGCGGTCTCCGTCGCCGGCCAGAAACGAGGCAGGAGCCGCGCACCATGGCGCCTAGCTTCGGTATAGCCTTCGGCGGCGGTGGCGCGCGCGGGCTGGCGCATATTCATGTCATCGAGGCGCTGGACGAGTTGGGCATCAAGCCGGTGGCGATTGCCGGCTCGTCGATCGGTGCCATCATGGGCGCCGGCATGGCATCGGGCATGACCGGCAAGGACATCCACGACTATGCCCGCTCGATCCTCGGCCGCCGCGCCCAAGTGGCGAGCCGCATGTGGCGGGCGCGGCCGGGCACCATCGCCGAAGCCATGCAGGGCGGCATCCGCGTCAGCCAGTTCAACGTCGAGCGCATCCTGAAAGCCTTTCTGCCCGAAGCCATTCCCGAGACCTTCGCCGAGCTGCAAATCCCGCTGAAGGTGACGGCGACCGACTATTTCGGCCACAAGCTGGCTGTCTTCGAAGACGGCGACCTGCACTCGGCGCTGGCGGCCTCGGCGGCCATCCCCGCCGTGTTCCGGCCGGTGACGCGCGACGGCAGGCTGCTGATCGACGGCGGCATTTACAACCCCGTGCCGTTCGACCTGATCGAAAACGACGCCGACATCATCATCGGCGTCGACGTGGTCGGCGCGCCGGAAGAGGCCGACCGCAAACAGCCGACCTCCGTCGACCTGATGTTCGGCGCCACCCAACTGATGATGCAGTCGATCACCGCCAACAAGCTGAAACAATGCCGCCCCGACATCCTGGTCCGCCCGGCAGTGTCGAGATACCGCGTCCTCGATTTCCTGAAGATCGACGCTTTGATGAACGAGACGGTCGATATCAAGGATGAGCTGAAGCGGCAGGTTGAGAAGGTGGTTGAGGCGAGGAATAGCGCCGCCATCAAGGGGAGGCGGGGGAAGCAGGTCGGGTGAAGTGCATCTTTCCTTCACCTGAGAGGAGAGAGCCCAACCGTCTTATGACTTAGCCGTCATCGGCGCATACTCTAGCGCCACCACGCCGTTGCTAAACGGCTTTGCGGAAATCAGGTCGAGCGCCACCGGCTCACCGATTGGGAATAGCGGCTTGCCCTGGCCGACGGTGCCTGGATAGCTGAGCAGCCTGACGCGGTCGACCAGGCCGTGGCGCAGCAATTCCTGCGCGACGCTGAGGCTGCCATGCACGTAGATGTTGCCGCCGCTGCCTTGCTTCAGCGTCCTGACCGCTTCCGGCAGAGGCCCTTTCAGCAATTCGGCCGGCTTCCAGTCGAGCGCCTTCAGGCTGTTTGAGGCGACATATTTCGGCAGCGCGTTGAACCGGTCGGCAAAATCTCCGGTTTCCGTTGGCCAGGAGCCGGCAAAGATCTCATAGGTCGTGCGCCCCAAAAGCATGGCGCCGCTGTCGGCAAGCTCGTCCTCCTTGAACCTGTTCATCTCGTCGTTCCAGGTCACGCTGGGCAGCTTCTCGACCTCGGCAATGCCATCGACGCTGATGAATTCGGTGACGATAAGTTTTGGCATAGCGCTCTCCTTCTTCTGTCAAAGGACGAACCGGGTGGGCGCTTTGTGACAGGCTTCGCGAAATATATTGCTGCGCTTCGTTGTAGTGTGGCGCTTCAGCGCGAGGCTGCGAAGGACCGATGCCATGGGGAAGTGCGACCGCGCCTGGACTAAACCCCAAAGTTCGGATTTTGATGCCACATCTGAGTAGTTATTCCCAAGAACGCATTGCAGGAAGATTCATGGGATTCGGGGTTTTCATTCATCGCTCGGATTCGCGATACAACGATCGCCCCGCAGAGCAATACCAGTTTCCTCGCCCGTATCTGCGCCGCGTTGAAGCGTGTGTCGGCAAGTGGATTATCTACTACGAGCCCAGCAAGGTAAACGATACACGGGGCTATTACGCTGTAGCGAAAGTCCAGCAGATCATCCCCGATCCGGTAACGCCTGACATGTATCTCGCGCTGATTGAGCCCGGAAGCTACCTCGATTTCGTCAATCCTGTTCCATTTAGCGGATCTGATGGTCCCGTCGAACGAGGCCTGCTCAATGATGAGGGACGGATTTCTGGCCGCGCCCAATCTGCCGTCCGCGCACTCAGCCCAAGTGACTTCAACCGGATCATCGATCTGGGCCTGGATACGAATGAGTTGTTGCTGCCGCGCGTTGATGAGGTCGGCATATCTGCCGGCTTTCAGGATGAGCAGGCGCCATTCGAATTCGAGCAGAGTCGTGATCGCGTAAGCTACATCGGATCGCGAATCGTGCGGGACCGCATTTTTCGTCGAGTCGTCTTACGTGCCTATGACGAGCGCTGCGCGATCACAGGTCTCAAGCTGATAAATGGCGGAGGCCGAGCAGAGGTTTCTGCCGCACATATTCGACCGGTTGAGGCGGACGGGCCTGATGTCGTCAACAATGGGATCGCACTGTCCGGCACTGCGCATTGGATGTTCGACCGTGGATTGATCAGCCTGTCGGACGATTTGGAAATCCTGATCTCCAGACAGGTCAATGACTTCGACAGCGTGCAGGGCTTCATAAACAGGACGCGCCGCGCGCTTCCGCCTCGCCGACAGCTCGAACGCCCGCATCCTCATTTCTTGCAATGGCATCGCGAGCACTGTTTCAAGCAATAGGCGGTGTCTCGAAGCTGCCCCGCCTGTCCATGGGAAGGCTTTGCTTACGGGCCTCCTTTAAGCGGGAAGAGCCCCCCTCAGTCCTTCGCCCGCTCCACATAAGCGCCATCGGCCGTCATCACCACCACGCGGGTGCCCGGCGCGATGTGCGGCGGCACCAGGGTGCGCACGCCGTTGGACAGCACGGCCGGCTTGTAGGATGACGAGGCCGTCTGGCCCTTGGTCGTCGGCTCGGTTTCCACCACTTCGAAGGTGGCGCGCTGCGGCAGCACCAGGGAAATGGCAATGCCGTTGAACTGCGACACCTGCACGGCCATGCCTTCCAGCAGGTAAGGCGCCATGTCGCCGACCACGGCTTCCGACACCGCGACCTGGTCGTAGCTTTCCGGGTTCATGAAATGAAAGCCTTCGCCGTCGCGATAGAGGAAGGTATGCTCGCGCTCTTCCACATAGGCGCGCTCCACCTGTTCGGTGGTGCGGTAGCGCTCCGAAACTTTCACCCCGTCGCCGATGCGGCGCATGTCGAGCTGCGTTACAGGCGTGCCCTTGCCTGGGTGGATGTTTTCGGCAAAGAGGATCACATAAAGCTTGCCGTCCTTGTCGACGACGTTGCCTTTGCGGAGCGAACTGGCGATGACTTTCACCACGGTTTTAAATCCTGCAAGAAGAGTTGACTGGCGTTTGCCGGCTTGTGCGGCGCTGGATGGGGGCCTAC
>NZ_RZRK01000254.1:0-7500 GCF_003997835.1 Mesorhizobium sp. M7A.F.Ca.CA.004.12.1.1 | reverse complement strand
TGGCGGCGCCGGCCCGCCATCTCATGCCGTGGCGATCCACCAGCGTTCGGCCATTTTCAGTCCATCGTTCTCCCAGTTGGGCGCCACATCACCGTGTGCGAGCTTTTTGGATTGGGCGCTGACGAAATTGTTGAAGACCAGCACGATGCTGCCGCCGTCATCGTGGGTTAACTGCTGCATCTCGGCATACATCGCCGCTCGCTTGGCCTCGTCCGTCTCGGCGCGCGCCTGGACAAGCAGTTCGTTGAAAGGGGGATTTTTCCAGAAGGATTCATTCCAACTGGAGTCGGCGGCGAAGGCTTGCGTGAACATCCAGTCGGCCGTCGCCCGACCGCTCCAATAGGAAGCGCACCAGGGTTTCTTCAGCCAGACATTGTCCCAATAAGCGTCCTCGGCCTCACGCACGACATTGACGTCGATGCCGCATTGGGCTGCCGTTTCGCGAATGAGCGAAGCCGCGTCCACGGCGCCGGCAAAAGCGGCATCGGCGACCGAGAGATCCACCTTCAGGTTCTCCATTCCGGCCTTTTTCAGGTAATGCTTGGCTTTTTCCGGATCGAAGCTGTGTTGCGGTTGCGGATCCTTGGCGAATTTGATGGCCGGCGCGATCGGGTTGTCGTTGGCCACAGTGGCGTGGCCAAGAAAGATCTTGTCGACGATTTCTTGGCGATTGATCGCCCATTTCAATGCCATTCGCACGTCTGGATTATCAAATGGCGCCATCGTGACATTCATCGGCAAGGTATAGTGCCCATAACCAGTGACTTCGACGATCTCCACCTTGGGATTGCGTTTCAACATGCCGAGGGTCTTCAGGTCGGCGCGGCCGATATAGTCCACCTCCCCCGTGGACAGCGCCGCCATGCGAGCGGCAAGATCCGTGATGGCGATGAACTCCACCTCATCGAGATAGGGCTTGCCGTTCTTGAAGTAGTTTGGATTGCGCTTGAGCTTGGCCGAAACGCCGGGCTGGAAATTCTCGACGACGAAAGCACCGGTGCGAACGCCTGAAGCCCAATCCGCCTTGCCATCCTTGGCCGGCATGATGACCAGATGGTAGTCACTCATAATGTAAGGGAAATCGGCGTTGCCGCTCTTGAGCGTGAAAACCACCGTTTCCGGGCCATCCGCCTTGATGTCGGCGACGGAGTCCAACAGCGATTTCGCCGCCGATTTGGTGTCCTTGCCCATGTGATATTGCAAGGAGGTCACGACGTCATCCGCCGTCACGGTCTTGCCGTTGTGAAAGGTTGCGCCTTTGCGCAGCTTGAAGGCCCAGGTTTTGGCTCCATCCGAAGTTTCAAAGCTCTCGGCGAGGTCCGGTTGGACATTGCCTTTGGCGTCGACCTCAGTGAGGCTGTTGGACAGCGAGCCCGAAAATGCGGTTTGTGTGAACGTGTCGGGGTAGCCGGCCGGATCGATCGAATCCGTCGTCGCGCCATGAGCCATGCCGAGCTTGGCGAAGCCGCCCTGCATTGGTTCGGCCCGCGCCGTGCTCACGAACAGCCGGTCGGCGGCGGCAACCGTCAGGCCCGCGGCCAGCCCAAGATGAATGAAGTCGCGGCGGGAAACCTTGCCGCCTCCGATCAGGCTTTGCGCGATACCAAGCTTGTATTCAGATTCTGACATTTGACTCTCCCATTGCGGAATTCCCCGCGTTATTTCTCGTCAAGCACCGGCGAACAAATCTGCTTATCGGCTCCCGCCACCTTTCTTCGAATTTTTCCAATCCCAATCGGCTTGCGCCAATCAGGCCGTCACGTAGATGCCGCCGGCTTCGACGGTGACTGGAAATGTGCGCGCGCGAACGGACGGATCGACCAAGGCCGCGCCTGACTTGATGTCGAACTCCCAGCCGTGCCAGGCGCATCGAACGATCTCGTTTTCGCGATGATAGATGAATTGCGCCTGTTCAACGGGCGCGGTTGTGCCGCATTGCGGCCCCTCGCAAAGCGGAGCGCCACGGTGCGGACAGACATTCAGCAGCGCGTGGAATGAATCTCCGATGCGGAAAATCCCGACCGAAAGGCTGCGTATCTTGGCGATGAACGGAGACCCTGTTTCGATCTCGTCGACGCGGCAGATATATGTCTTCTCGGGCATCGTATGCTTCCTCAGGCGGCATTCGCGGCTTGCGCGCGGGGGATGCGTTTGTAGACTTCCAGCGCGTTCAGTCCCATGATCTTGCTCTTCCAGGCAGGAGGGATTTGCAGCGTGTTGGCATCGTCGTAATCCCAGTGCGGATAGTCCGATGCAAACATCAGCGTGTTTTCTCCGTCCATCGCTTCGAGCGTGGACCAGAGATGTTGGATGTTTGCAGGCTGCTCCAGCGGCTGCGTGGAAAAGCGGATGTTGCGCCGGCAATATTCAGACGGCAGCATCTTCAGCCATGGCGTCTCCTTGCGCAGCGCTTTGTAATCAGCGTCCAGGCGCCAAAGGACCGACGGAACCCAGGCGACGCCGCATTCGATGATCACGAAGTAGAGGTCCGGCCATTTCTCGAAGACGCCATGGGCGATCATGCTTGCCACGTGCGACATCGCCGACATGTGCAGAATGGCATGCGTTTCCCAGAAGAATGTCGTCGGGGCGGGAGCAATGGCAGTTGAATTCACGCCGCCATGCCCGCCCAGATGAATGGCGAATGGCAACCCCACTTCCGCGCAGGCTTCGTAGATCGGGTGGTAAAACGGGTCGCCATACGGCTTGACGGACCCCTGGGAGGCGAGAACCTGGACCATCCGCGGATGACTGCCAAGACGGCGAATCTCGGCGGCAGCGAGCTTCGGATCCTGTGGCGCGATGATGATCGAGCCCATGAAACGATCGTCTTTCGGCAACCACTGATCGATCTGATAATCGTTGTACGCGCTGACCAGAGCGCTGGCATAGTAAGGGTTAGCCAGGGTCGACGCCTCGATAGGCTCATCGCCGGTCAGGATCGCCACGTCGACTTTGTATTTGTCGAGGTGCTTCTCTTTCATGATGAGATAGTTGTCGGCTTCCGTTTTCGGACGGATGTCCTTGCGGGAGAAGTCCTGCGGGTGGAACCAGGGCCGATGGCCATGCGGAAAGGCGCCAACGGGACCTGTTTTCTCGCCCTCGATGAACATGTCTTTCCACAAGCCGGAGAGATAGGGCTCCAACACGGTGGCGCTTGACCAGTAATTATGACAGTCGCAGTCGACTATGAACACTTCTTCCGCTCCGTATCCGTATCTCGTCCCGGCGGCGCTGCCGGCCGTTGATCTGCTGCAGCTTCCGCCTTGAGTATTGTTTGATCAAGCTTATGATACGTGGAATATGATCGAGTTTTTCGATTGGAGATTTCATGCAACTTGATCACATCGAGACCTTTCTCGACATCATCGAATCGAGAAACTTCAATCGCACCGCGGATCGGCTAGGATTGACCCAGTCGACGATCAGCACCCGCGTTAAGAACCTCGAGAGCGCAATCGGGTCCGAACTGTTTCAGCGCGGACGCGCCGGGGCGGAGCCGACCGCCGCAGGGCGCCGGTTCGAAGCTTATGCAAGATCCTTGCTGTCCACATGGTCGCAGGCTCGCCACGATGTCCGGGCGTTCAATCGTTTCGAAGGAACCCTGCGCGTCGCCGCGCAGGTCGGGATGACCCGCTCGGTTTTGCCGGGTTGGGTGGAGACGCTGTGTCAGGCTCTTCCCAAATCGTCGATCCATGTCGAGTCGGATTATTCAAACCAGATGGTCAGCGACCTGAGCATGGGAAATCTCGATATCGCAGTGCTTTACGCCCCGCGATACCTACCCGAAATCTCCTATGAGCATTTGATGGTTGAGGAATATGTGATGGTTTCCACGGTGGCCAGAACCCTCTCCGAGGTCGACCCCGAAACCTACATTCGTCCGGGCTATACGGTCCTGCTGGAGAAGGCCCATGCCGAATTGCTCGGCGAGTTGGCGATCTGTCGCCTTTCCATGGGATCGGAAACCTTGGCGGAGATGATGCTACGGCGCACGGGCGGCACCTGCTATATGAGAAGTGACGATGCGCGCAGGTTCGCCCTCGAACGCCCATCGTTCATCGTCGAAGGCGCTCCGACGCTGCATCAGCCGGTCCACACGGCCATCCTGGCGCGCCGCAAACACGAACCGATCATCCGCAAGGGAATCCGCGCCCTTCACGTTGCCGTGATGTCACTGGATATGTAATCGAAATAATCGATCATAACTCGGGAGGGATGCTTCTGTTGCGGGGGGCCTGGAACTGGCATCTTGGGTTCGACTTCGAACCGAGATGAATGATGAACGCACACGTTTCCTTGGGGGCCCCCGACCTCCTGCCGATGAGGCATCATCGGCAATGGGCACAAACCACATCGCAGCTTGTACTCTGCCGTCGTGTAATCGAGGAAACGCCCGATGTGAAAACTTTCGTTTTCACATCCCCGACGGATCGGATGTTCTGCTTCAGCGCGGGCCAGTATGTACTCGTGCACCTCAAGATCGAGGGTGCCGCGGTGACGCGCTCCTACTCTGTTTCGTCACCACCGACGCGACCGCTCGACCTGCAGATCACGGTGAAGCGAACACCGGGCGGCCTGGTTTCGAATTGGCTCCACGACAATTTGGGGGCGGGCGACGAGATCGAGATCGAAGGGCCGCTCGGCTCATTCAATCTCGATGACCTACCCTATGAAAAGCCGCTCTTCCTTTCGGGCGGCAGCGGGATAACGCCGGTGATGTCCATGCTGCGTGCGCTTACCGACCGCGCGGCCGACCAGGATATCTCATTCGTTCATAGTGCCAGAACGCCTGGTGATATAGTCTTTCGACGGGAATTGGACGCACTTGCCTCTCGCTTTCCCAACGTAAAAGTAACGTGCGTTTGTAGCCAGGAAGATCCCACCTGGAGGGGGCCGACTGGCAGAATAGACAGTCAGATGCTGCTGACCCTCGTTCCCGATCTCCACAACCGCACTATCTTTGCCTGTGGCCCTGAAGCGTACATGAAAGCCGCACGTGCCTGCCTGGATGCGATTGGCGTGGCTCCGTCACGGTACCACCAGGAGAGCTTCGGCGGCGGCAGCAGCCCCCAGTTGGAACCGGCCCCGACAATACCATCTTCGGTCCGTTTCGTCCGCTCCGGGATCGTGCATAACTGCTTGCCCGGAGAGACGCTGCTGGAGGCGGCGCGCCAATGTGGCGTCTACGTCCCAACCGCCTGCCAGCAGGGAGTTTGCGGCACATGCCGCATCGCCAAGCTGTCCGGCGAAGTCGCCATGGAGGATCTCGGCGGGCTGGCCCCTGAAGAGAAGTCGGCCGGCTATGTCCTGGCATGCTGCAGCCACCCTCAGGGCGCGGTTTC
Organism: Mesorhizobium sp. M7A.F.Ca.CA.004.12.1.1; assembly: GCF_003997835.1. NCBI lineage: Bacteria > Pseudomonadati > Pseudomonadota > Alphaproteobacteria > Hyphomicrobiales > Phyllobacteriaceae > Mesorhizobium > Mesorhizobium sp. M7A.F.Ca.CA.004.12.1.1. The sequence goes on along the minus strand of NZ_RZRK01000254.1, from coordinate 2,155 downwards.
GCTCGATCTTTAACCCCGGGTGCTTGGTTCAGCATTGAAGCCGGCGCAGTAAGTGTTGAACTGCCGGTGAAGGCGTTGCGGGCGTAGCGGACTGATGCGCATCGACCTCAGCCGATATTGCTCAGAAGTCGAGAGCAACCATCATGCCACGGACTTCGGCCATTTCCAGCAGCAGGTCCTGCAGTCTGTCGTCCAGCGCGGCACCGGTCAGCGCCAGAAGCTCGGTAATGCTCTCTCTCATCGATATGACGGCCGCGCCTGTCTTCTCGGCGAGCAGCCGTCCGATGGCAGCCCGGATCAGCTCGTCCTGATCAGACATGCTTCACCTCCCGACGCACTGCAACCTCCCCTTGCTTTCCATGCCTCACCACCGCTTTCGACAACAGGGCGTGATTTCCTATACGGTATGTTTTTTGATGCGATCCCGGGCGGCTTTGCTCACGCCAGCAGATCGTCTTTATCGACCTGCCAGTCGTTCAAAGCCGCCAATGAAGGCAGCGGCGAAAAATCGCCGGGTTGGACCGTTTCAACCGCTGCAAGCAGCTCCTGCGGCACTTCGTGCCGATAAAGCCCGGTGCATGCGCCCTCTTCGACCATTGCCGGCAACCCCGTGATCGCGTCGAAAATCGAAAATGTACCCGTTGGTTCTTCCAGGATCTCTAAACGCCTCACCCGAAACCTCCCTCTTGCGCAAAAGTAGCGACTAACGCCGCTATCCCCAAGTGGTTCCCCAGGCCGGCACATTTTTTCGCGCGTTGGTTGTAGCGCATGCCGGCAGGGCAGTCATGCCCCCAGGGTGCATAGCCAAAATCGCTACGCACCACTTTTAAATCTTGACGCGTGTCAATTTTTTATAAAACATGCGCAAATGCCGGATTGGCATCGGCCGGCGCTCTGGGAGGAGCAATGCCTGACATCGAAAAGTGCCCGACCTGGGCTGCAGTCCGCACATTCCAAAGCGGGCAGCAATCTGTTGGCGAACCATCGCGCCAGGCGCCGGGGTCGCTTGCGCGCCGTCTAACATTGCAGTCACCGGACAGCGACATTGATGCAGCCCATAAAAACAATCAGGAGGAGGAAAAACCATGCGTATGTTCAATTGCCTGAAGCTTGGCACGAACCTGCTTGGCGCAGGCATGCTTGCAGCCATCGTCGCAGCGCCCGCCCATGCCGAGGATACGGCGAAAGTCGCGGCCATCGTCAAAGGCCTCGACAATCCGTTCTTCCAGACCATGCAGAAGGGCATCGAGGAACAGGCCAAGGCAAACGGCGTGAATGTCAGCGTCCAGGCCGCCGCCAATATGGGTGACGCCACCGGCCAGGCCGACCGCCTGACCGCCATGGCCATGCAGGATTTCGATTGCTACCTGGTCAACCCGATCAGCGTCTCCAATCTCGTCCAGGCGCTGGTGCCGGTCGCCCAGAAGAAGAAGCCGATCGTCAACATCGACTCGACCATAGACCCGGAACAGGCCAAGGCCGCCGGCTTCGCCGTCTCGACCTATATCGGCACCGACAATGTCGCCGCCGGCGCGCTGGCCGGCGAAGAGATGCTGAAGCTGGTGCCGAAGGGCTCCAAGGTCGCGCTGGTCGCCGGCATAGTCGGCGATGTCGGCTCCAACGCCCGCATCAAGGGCTTCAAGCAGGCGGTGGAAGGTAAACTCGACATCGTGGTGATGGTCAGCGCCGACTGGGATCGCGAAAAGGCGCTGACCGCCGCCACCGATATTCTCGCTGCCCATCCGGACCTCGCCGGCTTCTTCGCCGCCAACGACATCATGGCGCTCGGCGTCGAGCGCGCCGTGCGAACCTCGGGCAAGGACGTCAAGGTGATCGGCCTCGACGGCATCGTCGACGCGCTCAAGTCGATTGCGGCAGGCGAACTCACCGCCACCGTCGCCCAATATCCCTATGTCGTCGGCGCCATGGGCCTCGAGGCCTGTGCAGTGGCGGCCAAGGGCAAGGAACTGCCGGCCAACGTGCCGGCGCCGGTGCTGTTGATCAACAAGGACAATGCCGAAGCCTCGCTGAAGAACTTCCCGCGTCCCGGCGGCGACTATCCCGATCCCTTCCGCGAGATGCTGAAGTGAGCACACCTGCAGACAACGCACCCGCCGCCCATTCGGCGGGTGCGGAGGAGAGCCGCCCCTCCCTT
>NZ_RZRK01000253.1:0-7500 GCF_003997835.1 Mesorhizobium sp. M7A.F.Ca.CA.004.12.1.1 | reverse complement strand
CATGGAAGCCGATGCCGCCCGGCCCGTCGCCTATGAACAGGTGGTCGATGGCGGAACCGGTGTGCTCTATCGCACCAAGAACGGCTACGCCGTGGTCAAGACCGATCTCGGCCGCGCCGCCTCGGCAACCGCCGACGCCGCGAAACGCTCCGTGAACTGGCTGGCCGGACTGATGCCAAAGGGGCTGTAAGCCCCCTGGCGTTTGACGACCGCGTGGTCAGGCAGGCACATAGGTCAACCTGATCACGTCGTCGCCAATCAAATCGCTGGCCACAAAGCGAAGCGGCGGCCGGGGGCCGGCGAAGAATGGCTTGCCCTGACCGAGCACGAACGGATGGAGGTAGAGTTGATATTCATCGATAAGACCAAGGTCGGTCAGGCTTCGTGCCAGGTCTGGTCCGGAAACTGAAATCTCCCCGACGAGCTCAGCCTTAAGCCCACCTATCACCGCCTCGACGTCGTCCGCGACAAGTGTGGCATTGGGGCCGACCGACTTCAGCGAGCGCGACACAACCCATTTCGGTTGGCTCCGCCACGCCGCCGCGAATTCGTGCGCCTCCGCGTTCCACTCAGGACTGTCTTCGTCCCAATAGCGCATGACCTCGTACATGCCGCGACCGTACACACTGCCACTCAAATTGCGCACTTGCTCCATCCAGTGACGAAAGATTGTCGGGCCTGACGGCATTTTCTGGTGGTCGACGTAACCGTCGAGGGACTGGTTCATTCTGAAAATGAGCTTCGCCATGCTGCAGGATCTCCAACCTCCGGATCGTCAGAATAACTTGAGCCGCCGTTACGCAAAAGTGTGGATCCCAACCGAAATTCAAACCGGGACACGACCCTAGTCCCGCTGCAACTTGACTTTCAGGCTCTTCCAGAACTTGTCGATCAGCGGCTTTTCGGTCGCTGCATCCTCGCCGGCAATGCGGGTGATGAACAGCAGCCCCCGATCGGCCAGGCCGAAGCCGACGATCTCGAAATCGGCGGTGTCGGTGCGTGTCGTCACCTCGGCGCGGATCCCGGTCAATTCCTTGCCGTCGGCGAGTTTGCGCGTCGTCGGCTCCTGCGTCAGCGTGGCGCCGGCCAGCACCGATTCCTTGGTCATCTCCTGCAGCATCAGCTGGTTAAGCGACACCGGATTCATCGCGCCATATTCCTGCACCACGACGATCGTGCCGAGAGCCGACGCCATCAGATACTGCGTGATATCATCGCCGAGGTCGGTCTTGGTCACCGAAATGTTGCTGGGGTGAACGAAGGAGAAAACGCTGCCGGAAAAGGTGGCGAAGTCGTTGCGTTCGAGCGTCACCTTGCTCTGCTTGCCGCCAGGCAGGGTCACGTCTGCGCTCTCGCCGGGATCGATATCGACCGTCACACCGTCGATGGTCAGCTTGAAGGCCTTGAGATCCTCGGCTCCGGCAGGGCCAGCGCACAGCGCGATGAGGATGAGTGCCGCGGCTGATACCTTGCGCATGAAGTCTCCTAACGTCTACGCCACCCCGCTCAGCGCCTTGATGGCACGGTAGAAGGTCGAGGAAAACAGTTCCGTCGGGTCATACTGCCGCTTCGCCGCCAGGAAGGCCGGCAGTTCGGGATAGGAGGCCAGCAATTCCCTGGCCGTATAATGCAGCTGGTAAGGCAGGAAGAAGCGCCCGCCATGCTTGATCGTCACGTCGATCAGCGCCCGCGTCAGCGCCCGCATCCTGGCATTGCCGTCGGCATCGGTCGGCTGGTTGATGTAGAGCACCAGCGAATAGGCCGGCTCCGGCGCGTAGGTCAGCGCCACATCCTCCTTGTGGACGATGCGCACCGAAGCATTGAGCACCGGCAGCGTCTGGTTGCGCAGGATCTCGCGCGCTTCCGCGATGAATTCGACATAGGCGGCACGTGGAATAAAATATTCGTGCAGGATGTCGGTTTCTTCCATCTGATCGTTGAAGAGATAGGGCACCGAATCGTGCATCGGGTTGTTGCGGGTGACGAGACAAGCCTCGCCCTCGGCCATGGCTGAGGTGCGCGCCACCGTGCAGCTTTCGAATTTCGGCTCCAGGGTCTTTTCGGTGAACCACTTCAGTTCCTGGAACAGGCTGCCCCATTTCGCCAGGTTGATGATCACCCGCTTCAACCCAACCGAACCCGGCTCGCCGATCTCAGGCTGATCCGCCGGCGGCTGCTCCGCCACCTTGTCGTAACGGTAGACGATCATGTCCTCGAGGAAATTGCCGGGCGCCGTCGACAGATGGCCGTAGAACAGGCCGATGTCCTTGTTCGGCTCCAGCACCTCGGCGAAGAATTTCGGAAAATCGTCCGATCTGATGATTTCGCGCGAGGTCCGGTAGACGGCGTTGTCGACGACATCGAGCGTCGCCTCCAGCACCACGCCGAACAGGCCGTAGCCGCCCACGACGTGCCGGAACAGATCGGTGTTCTCGGTCGGCGAGCAGGTGGTCACCGAGCCGTCAGCCAGCATCACTCGCATCGAGCGGATCGAGCCCGCCACCGAGCCTGCCTGGTGGTCCATGCCGTGCGCATTGACCGACAGTGAGCCGCCGACCGAGAAGATGTCGGTCGACTGCATCGCCTTCACCGCTAAGCGCGGATGCAGAAGGTTCTGGATGTCGTGCCAGCGCGCGCCCGGCTGCAAGGTCATGGTCTTGGCCGCCGCATCGACGGTGACTTTGTTGAACTTTCTGAGGTCGAGCACCAGCGCGTTGTCGTCGAAGGTATGCCCGCCCATCGAATGGCGGATGGCGGCCAGTGAGACTTTCAGGCCATTGGCACGCGCGAAGGCCAGCGCATTGCCGATGTGCTCGTCCTCGCTGATCTCGACGACGCCGTAAACCGGCGTCATCGACAGGCCGCTGGCATCGTTGATGTCGCCGCCTTTTGCCGACCAGGGCAGCGACGCGTCGAAGGCCGGCGCATTGTCCAGCGGCTTCAGAGGCAGCGCGAAGCCGTCTATATCGGCTATCCGTCCTGCGTTCTTCGGCCCCGAAGGCGCGCGCGCCAGCCGCGCCACCGTGTTGCCGCCCCACAGCACCGCGCCGCCGACGACAGCCGCCCCCAGCAGCAACCGCCGCGACAGGCGAAACCCTTTTTGTTCGTCGGCCATGATATCCCCCGTTGGCCAAGGGATAGCGCGGCTTTTTGGCAAAAACCATAGCGATGCCGCCGGACAGCATTCCGCCGGCCGGCCCTGGGGTCCAGCCGGAAGACCTTATCCAGGTCGCCCGGCATCGAGAGCCGACGGATGAAAATGGCCGATCCCCGGAGGGACCGGCCATGAGTGGAACAGGGCTTGTAAAATCCGGTCAGCAGGTCTGCCGACGCACGATGTTCTCGCCTTACGAGGCCTTCTTGATCGACGTCACGATGCCGGTCTTGTCATCGACAGTCACAGCCACCTTGGCGCCGACCTTCAGTTTCCCGATCGTCGCCTCCGGCGACAGCTGGTAGATCTTGCCGTCGTCGAGGGTGATCGACTTGGTCGTCGGGTCGACGGCCTGGATGGTGCCCTGAACGGTCGCGGCATAGGCGGTGCCGAGGAAGGCGAGCAGAGCGGCGGTGGTTGCGAGGGTCTTCTTCATTGGTAAGCACTCCGTGCTGTTTCACTTTCCGGACCGCCGCCTTGGGAAACGACAGCACCGGACGGCTTGAAACTGGAACGGAAAGCGCTCCCTCCGCAAATCACGTTGGGTGAATTTTCGCAAACAATATCATAGGCTTAATTCCGACATATTGCTTGTTGCCGACATCATTTCAGACCGCTTCGACTCCTCCAATGCCCACTTCTATCCGCGAAAAGAGTCGCTTAGCCGATTGTGACGGCGGCTTTGGATCGCCACGCGGTCGCTGCAATCGACCTCGAGCAGCATCACGAAACAGCCTGCTCACCGACCATCGACACAAATTTTGTTTCATGGTCAGAGGCGGACTATAGGCGTGACAAATACGGCTTCGACGGCTGACGGCTCAGCCCGCCTCGTCCTTCGCGCCGATCTTGCGCACAAGTGCCGCCGTCGCCAGCATCGCGCCCATGTCTGATATCATCGGCGCGACATGCGTGCTGTAATCGAGCGGCACCGAAATATCCGGCAGTTCGAAGAAGTTCTTCGTCTGCGGCAGCAGCAGGAACCCATCGCTGCCATTGAGCGCGACACGGGCCGGATCGTCCGGCCAGGTTTCGCCAAGCCATTTCAGCGCCTGCGCCAGCCGGCCGCTCACCAGCGGCTGTGCCGCTCCGAGATTGTCGGTGCGGAACTCGTAGGCGGCATCAAGCGCCACGTCGCCACTGGACAGTTCCTGCAGCTTGCTGGCGAACATGCCGCGAAAGAAGCTGATGACGGCATTGGTCCGCCGCGTCGCCACCAATATGCCGGGGAACGGCGCGATGGTCTCGAAGGCGACGATGACGCCCTGGAAGGCGGTCGACGAGCCCTTGCCCGACCCTTCCCGCAGATGCGCCTCGTAGAGTTCGAACGGAAACCCTTCGTAGCGGCCCGCGACGATGTCGTCGAACGCCTGCCGGTTGAACGGACCAACCGCCGTGCGCGGCAATCGGTCGAATGAATTCGGCGTCACGCCATGCTGGTAGCGCATGTCGGCGATGAAGCCGAAGATGATCGGCAGCAGCGTCTCGCGGAACGATTGCTGCAGCCGCATCGCCGGTTTCCTGGCCTGGAAATAGAGCAGGATCGAAGCCGCGAAGCCGATCACATAGAGAAATACATGTGGCGTCGAGACCCATTGCTCGTTGGGGTCGGCGACCTTGTTGAACAGCCACGCGACCAGCACCACGGCCACCAGCACCAGCCCCACGAACACCGGCACCCGCCAGCGCACTTGCCGGACCGCCGAGGCCCTCGCCGCTTCATAGGCCTCTATGTCTTTCCGGATGCCGGCGATGACCGTTTCGCTCGGCATGAAATCCGCTGTTTCCACCGCTACCCCCGCAAGCCTCGACAAATTCATGATAGCTGGTTTTGTTCGATGTATCGACTGCAGTGCCTCTTCAACAAATGTCCACGCCTGATTACCACGTGGTTCCCCCAATCCGTCGCTGCTTCGCAGCGCCACCTTTCCCCCTCCGGAGGGAAAGGAAAGGAGCGTTGCTGGACGAGCGCTGACGGCAAAAGCTTGGCGCCTTTCCTCTACCCCGTCGATCGGGGGAGAGGTGGATCGGCGAAGCCGAGACGGAGTGGGGGTCGACCAGCGCCGCAAAAGACAATGCATGCGCCAGCCTGGACCCATAGGCAACGTCTCGTCGCTTGCAGCACTAAGGAAAGACCGCTTTCAGTCGCCCCTCGACCTTGTCACGCACTCGGCCCTCCAATGCCTCCACCACCACCAGCCGCTCACGGTCGCCGGCGCGCAGGCGCATGAAGGGATGCATTTGGTAAGATGCGATCGTGCCGCACGTACCGGCATCGGCACTGACTTCGACAATGAGGATAGAACCGATGCGACCGGGCCATGGCTGGCGGGCGAAGGCGGTGCCGAGGAAATCGCCGAGCCCATAAGCGACCACCGTCTTGTGGATCCTTTCCACCGGCTGCACGACATGGGCGTGATGGCCGGCGATCAGTCCGACGCCCTGCCCGGCCAGCCGCCTGGCCAGAACTCGCGTCTCGGCACGCGGAAAATGCCGGAACTCCCAGTCCCAATGCGGCACGGCGCAGAGAAGATCCAAGCCAGCGCGCGGCCAGCCCGCCGAATCGCTGTCCATCGAAACGCGCCCCGCAAACAGTTTTTCATCGGCGTTGCGCCACAGCGTGAAGGCGGCAAAGCCTACATTGAGCGATCCAACCTGCACCGGCACAACCGGACCGTCGGCGGCCAGGCCGATCGTGCGGATGCCGAGCCGCAGCAACGCCGCGACCGTCTCGTCGAAACCGGCGACGCCCTGATCGAGCACATGGTTGTTGGCCAGCGACAGCACGAGCCTTTCTCGCGCAATACCAACCGCCGCCAGCGCCTCGGCCAGAAACAACTCGCTCATCGCATGATGCGTGCCGAGCCTTGTGCCCAGCGCCGCGCTTGGTCTATCCACCACAGGGCTTTCGCAATTGCCGATCACCAGATCGGCGCCGCCAAGCAGTGCCTTGATCGCCGGATCGCAGTCCGGCGCACCGCGATTGGCCACCGCCGAGATGTCGCCGACGAACGCCAGCCGCATTGTCTGCCTTGGCGCTGAATCGATCAGCGTTTCCGCCATGGGCGAAAAGTCTTGCGCGTCGCCGGCCAGCGATGGCTTGAGGAAACGCGGCAGCCAGGACAGCTTGTAGGAAAGCGGATAGTTCGACACGCGATGCCCAATTGTTTGCCCTGTGTAAACCGTCCTCGCGGCGGGTTGAAGCGCAGCGTTGCAAATGGTGTATATCTGCGCGGCGCGACAAATATTGGGGGGAAAAGATGACACGACTGGCAGGCCTGCTGACATCCGCTTTCATTTTGCTCCTGCCGCTGTCTTCCGCGTCGGCGGCAATGCCCGAAGCGGCTACCCGACTGTTCGAGGCGAAGAGCGTGGCCGCGCGCGACACTGCCCTGTCGGTACTTGAGGCCGCCGCGCCAAAAGACCCGGCATCCGCCTATGCGGCCGGGGCGGGCGAGTTCTTCACCGCACTGGAGATCCTGGCCACCGGCCTGCACCGTCATGGTTTCGAAAGCCCGCAATCCTTCATGCTGCCGCTGATGCGGTTGCCGGTGCCCGATAATCCCAATCCCGAGCCGCTGACTTACGAGCAGTTCCGCGCCATCCTGGTCGGGTTCCGCGACCGGCTGGAGAAATCCGCCGCCACGTTTGCGTCGGTGCCGCCCGATGCCGATATCGGCATGGTCATCGATCTCACCCGCGCGGGCATCGACCTCAACGAGGACGGCACCATCGCGCCGGACGAGAGCATGGCGGCGATCATTGCCGGGTTGTCACGCGGCGGCATTACATCGGACGATGCCGTTCCCACGCTCACCTTCCGTTTCGACCGCGCCGACGGATACTGGCTGCAGGGCTATGCCGAGTTCCTGATGGCGCAGGCCGATTTCTGGCTTGCGCATGATTTCAGGAGCACCTTCGACGGCTCGTTCCACATGCTGTTCCCGCGCGCCAAGCTGCCGTTGCAGGATATTCTGGTGCCGCCGGCCGGCGACATGGGCTCGAGCATCTTCTCCTCGGAATGGCGCATCGCCGATTTCATCTCGATGGTGCATCTCATCAACTGGCCGGTGATCGAGCCGGAGCGCCGTCAAGCAGCGCGCCGCCATTTGCTGGAAATGATCCGGCTGTCGCGCGAGGACTGGAAGGCGATCCGCGCCGAGACCGACAATGACCGCGAATGGCTGCCTGGCCCGCAGCAGAAGGGCGAGAACCCGCTCACCGGCCTCGAAGTCGGCGAGGAGCAGGTTCAGGCCTGGCTCGCCGCCCTGACCATGGCCGAGGATCTCCTGGAAGGCCGCAAGCTGCTGCCGCATTTCCGCGTCACCGCCGGCACAGGCCTAGGA
>NZ_RZRK01000252.1:0-7509 GCF_003997835.1 Mesorhizobium sp. M7A.F.Ca.CA.004.12.1.1 | reverse complement strand
GCGCTGATCGTCGCAGGCGGCATCGTCTACTCCTGCGGCGTCATCTTCTTCGCCTGGAAGGGGCTGCGCTTCCACAACGCGCTGTGGCACGGTTTCGTCGTCACCGGCGCCGGCCTGCATCTGGCCGCCATGGTCGACTGTCTGGTCATCAATCGCCTCTGACATTCTCGACGCGGCAATATTGCCAAGCGCCATTCAATTTGGTCACAATTCCGTTTAGAGTCGCGGTTTACGTGATCGGCGGCGGCATCGGAAACGGGGCACGGATGGCTTTTCTCAGATCCTTCGGCATGGGCAGACGTTCTGATGTCCTGATCTACGACCCGCATAAATTATCGAGCCCGCAGGTCTTTCTGCTGACCATGGTGATCTTCCTGGTCATCGTCGCCTTCATCGCCGCCATCCTCACCCGACAGATCTCAACCGCTTTTGGCAGCAATCCCGGCCTCAATGGCCTGATCGTCGGCGTGCTGGTGGTCGGCATCCTTTTGGCCTTCGCCCAGGTCGGGCGACTGTTTCGCGAAGTGCGCTGGGTCAACTCCTTCCGTGCCGGCTCGGAAACGACAGAACCAGTGCTTCTGTCCCCGATGAAGGCGATGATCGGCCGCTCCTCGGCGACGGCCTTCTCGACCAGTTCGATGCGCACCATGCTCGATTCCATCGCCACCCGCCTCGACGAAAGCCGCGACACCTCGCGCTATCTCGTCGGCCTGCTGGTGTTCCTCGGCCTGCTCGGCACTTTCTGGGGACTGTTGAACACCATCGGTTCGATCCGCGAGACCATCGAATCGCTCGATCCCGGCACCGGTGACGCCGCCGCGGTGCTCGATTCCCTGAAGCAGGGGCTTTCGGCGCCGCTGGCCGGCATGGGCACCGCCTTCTCGTCCTCGCTGTTCGGCCTCTCCGGCTCGCTGGTGCTCGGCTTCCTCGACCTGCAGGCCGGTCGCGCCCAGACACGCTTCTACACCGAACTGGAAAACTGGCTGTCCTCGGTGACCGACCTGTCGTCGGACATCGTCGTCGCCGACCCAGCCAAGACCGAATCCTCCGACGAGATCCGGGTGCTGTCGGAAAGGCTGCGCTCGATGCAGGAGAATGGCGGCGGCTCCAACCCGCGCGTCGCCACCGCCATGGCCAATCTCGCCGACGGCATTTCCGGCCTGGTCAAGAACATGCGCTCGGAACAGCAGATCATGCGCGACTGGGTCGAAGCCCAGTCCGACGAGCAGAAGGCGATGCGCAACACGCTGGAAAAGATCGCCGATGCCCTGAAGAAGCCCGGAGTGCACTGAAGTGGCACTCGCCAGGGGCCGGCGCACCGATCGCCGCATCGACTACTGGCCGGGCTTTGTCGACGCGCTGTCGACGCTGCTTTTGGCCATCATGTTCCTGCTCACGGTCTTCGTGCTGGCGCAGTTCCTGCTGGGACGCGAAATCTCCGGCAAGGATACGGCACTCTCGCGCCTCAACTCGCAAATCAACGAGCTGACCCAGTTGCTGGCGCTGGAGCGCTCGACGGCGCAGGACAAGGATGATTCACTGGCCAATCTGCAGGCGTCGCTGTCAGCCGCGCAAGCGGAAAGGAGCCGGCTCCAACAGTTGCTGGCGCAAGGCGCCGGTGCCGGCGACGCCGCCAACCAGCGCGCCGCGGCGCTGGGCGGCGAACTCGACAACCAACGCCAGATCAGCCAGCAGGCGCTGAGCCAGGTCGAGATCCTCAACCAGCAGATCGCGGCACTGCGCAAGCAGATCGGCGCGCTCGAGGATGCGCTCAACGTCTCCGAAATCCGCGACCGCGATTCCAACACCAAGATCGCCGACCTCGGCCGACGCCTCAACGTCGCTCTGGCACAGCGCGTGCAGGAGTTGAACCGCTACCGCTCCGACTTCTTCGGCCGCTTGCGCGAAATCCTCGCCGACCGAGAGAACATCCGTATCGTCGGCGACCGCTTCGTCTTCCAGTCGGAAGTGCTGTTCCCGACCGGCTCCGAGGTGATCAACGATGCCGGCAAGGTCGAGATGAAGAAGCTCGCCGACGCCATCATCGAGTTGCAGAAGGAAATCCCGCCCGAGATCAACTGGGTGCTGCGCGTCGACGGCCACACTGACAATAAGCCGCTCTCCGGCGCCGGCCGCTACCGCGACAATTGGGAGCTGTCGACGGCGCGTTCGACATCGGTGGTGAAATTCCTGATCGAAAACGGCGTGCCTGCCAACCGGCTCGTAGCCGCCGGTTTCGGTGAGTTCCAGCCGCTCGACCCCGCCGACACCGAAGAGGCGCGCAATAAGAACCGCCGTATTGAACTGAAGCTCACCGAACGTTGATCCAAAATCACGCGAACTTGTTCGTCGGCTCAACTCTAGAGCGCAGATAGAGGCCGACAAGGCCTGAAAAGATTATCTTTTTTTAATTACACATTGTCGCAGGGCGATCCTAACTTGCCGCCCGGGCCGAGAACCGCCGGCGATGAACCCCCTCATCGCGACGCGACGGAACCGGACGGCCCAAGGCCGGAAGGCAGGCGGACAACCGCCGCCTTCCTCTACAAGAGGAGACGCGTGATGCGCTCTTTCAAGACCTCGCTTAGAACTGCTACACTCACGGCGCTCCTCATCGCCGTTCCGCTTGCCGGCGCCTATGCCGCGGGCCATCACAAGGGCGCTCTCGACGCGGCCGATCCGACCGACATGACTGGCCCGCGTGTCGAGGCGCTTATCGCACAGGTGCAGGGCGTCCGGCAGGGCATCGTGGACGCAAGACAGGCCAACAACATCACCCCGGCCGTGGCGGAACGCCTGGAAATGCGCACGGCCCACATCGGTCAGGCGGCAGAGAAAGTCGCCGCGTCCGATCACGGCAGGATACCGGCCGCGCAATATCATGACCTGCTGCGCCGGCTCGACAATGTCGACCAGCGCCTGAGGGTCGATACCGGCAGCGGTTTCCTGATGGGCGACGGCGACGACGGCGGCAACTACCCGAACGGCTGAGGCCATAGCGCCCGAAACGGTCCAAGAGGAAGGGATCACCTGACGCTTTCGGGAGCCATCCCGCGGGCGTCCTTTTTACCAGCCCAGCCAGACCGCGATCAGCGCGGCAATCGCCGGCGCGGTCTGGATAAACAGGATTTTGCGGCCAACCGTTGCCGCGCCATAGAGGCCGGCAACAGCCACGCACAGCAGGAAAAACACCTTGACCTGGAAACCGGCCGCCCCGAGGTAAAGCCCCCAGATGAAGCCGGCGGCGAGGAAACCGTTGTAGAGCCCCTGATTGGCGGCGAGCACCTTGGAGGCGCTGGCGAATTCCGGGGTCAGGTTGAAAGCCTTGTGTCCGCGCGGCGTGTCCCACAGCACCATCTCCAGATAGACGATGTAGGCATGGATCAAGGCCACCAGCCCAACCAGGATGTTGCCGATCATTTCGTCCCCCTTGCGTTGTCGCCGGCAGCATTCCATGCGCGGCATCGCCTGCGCAAGGTGCATTTGCCCGACGGCATCCGAGGGTTGCCAACGCATTTGTGTTGGTGTCTTTTCGCGCCGTCCCCAATCACGGAAGCCGCCATGTCCTTTCAGAAACTCGATGACCTCTGCCACAAGCTCGAAGCGCTCGAGCATGCACTGGCCATTCTCGGCGCCGATGAGGCCACCCACATGGCCGTCGGCGGTGGCGAGAAGCGTGCCGAGGCGATGTCGGCACTGGCCGGCATGTATCACACCAGGGCAACGGCGCCGGAGATAGCCGACTGGATCGCTGCGGCCGAACAGGAAGCATTGGGTGAAGAGCAGCGCACTGCGGTCTCGGAACTGCGGCGCCAATACGCCAACCTGACCTGCCTGCCGGTCGAATTCGTCGAACGCCAGACGACCGCGCGCATGCGTTGCGAGCAGCTGTGGCGCGGCCTGCGCGCCAAGAACGACTGGGCGGGCTTCCAGCCGGCGCTGGAGGGCGTCGTGGCGCTGGTGCGCGAGGAAGCGGCGCTGCGTGCCGATGTGCTCGGCCTCGCCCCCTATGACGCGCTGATGGAGCAGTACGACCCCGGCAACCGCACCGCCGACATCACGCCAGTGTTCGCCGACCTGAAGGCTTTCCTGAAAGGTTTTGTGCCGGAGGCGCTGGCTATCCAGGACGCACGGCTGCGCAAGCGCCCGCTGAAGCCGCTCTCAGGCACCTATGCGATCGACCGGCAGCGCGAGCTCGGCCTTGCCATGATGGCGGCGGTCGGCTTCGACCTGACACACGGGTCGCTGTCGGTGTCGCACCACCCTTTCTGCGGCGGCGTGCCGAGCGACGTGCGCATCACCACCCGCTACAAGACTACAGACTTCCTGTCGGCGCTGATGGGCGTACTGCACGAGACCGGCCATGCGCTCTACGAGCAGAACCTGCCGAAGGCATGGTCGCACTGGCCGCTCGGCAAGGCGCGCGGCATGGCCGTGCATGAAAGCCAGAGCCTGTTCGTCGAGAAGCAGCTCGGCCGCAACCCGGCCTTCTGGCGCTGGGCGCTGCCGGTGGTCGAAAAGCATCTCGGCGAAGCCTGGTCGCTCGACGACATCCTGCCGCATGTGCATCGCGTCGAGCGCGGCCTGATCCGTGTCGATGCCGACGAGGTGACCTATCCCCTGCATGTCATCCTGCGCTACGAACTGGAGCAGGAACTCGTCGCGGGTCGGCTGGAGGTGGCTGATCTGCCCGAAGCCTGGGACGCCAAGATGCGTGACTATCTCGGCCTCTCCACCATCGACAACCCCGCCGACGGACCGATGCAGGACGTGCACTGGCCGGGTGCGGCCTTTGGCTATTTCCCATCCTACACGCTGGGCGCGATGATGGCGGCGCAGCAATGGGCGGCGCTGACGCGGGATCATCCTGCCGCCGACGAGGATCTCGCCAAAGGCAATTTCGAGGCGATCAACGACTGGCGCCGCGAAAAAATCTGGTCGCAGGGATCACGCTGGTCGACGCCGGACCTGCTCGAACGCGCCACCGGCGAAAAGCTCAACGCCACTTATTTCGTGAACCATCTGAAGCAGCGATACGGAGCCGTATAGCGGCTGCCGGCACAGCGGCAGATGTTTCTGCCTACTCAGCCGCGCCCCTGAAAGCACTGGCTCCGGTTTCGAACTGCAGCTTGGCCAGCCGCGCATAGATGCCGCCCTTGGCGACAAGGCTTTGATGCGTGCCTTCCTCGACGATCGAGCCGCCATCCATGACCAGGATCCTGTCGGCCTTCAGCACCGTTGCCAGGCGGTGGGCGATGACGATCGTGGTGCGGCCCTGCATCAGCCGTTCCAGCGCCGTCTGCACCAGCGTCTCGCTTTCGGCGTCGAGGGCGGAGGTGGCCTCGTCGAGCAGCAGGATCGGGGCGTCGCGCAGGATGGCGCGGGCGATCGCAACCCGCTGGCGCTGGCCGCCTGACAGCGTCACGCCGCGCTCACCGACCTGGCTGTCATACCCGTTCTCGAGCTTGAGGATGAATTCATCGGCAAGTGCATCCTTCGCCGCCGTCTCGATTTCGGCCTTGCTGGCTCCCGGCCGGCCGAACCCAATATTGTCACGCGCGCTTGCCGCGAAAATGGTGACGTCCTGCGGCACGATCGCGATGCGCTGGCGGATCGAAACGGGATCGGCCTCGCGCACATCGACGCCATCGATCAGGATCTTGCCTGTTTCGGGATCGTAGAAGCGTAGGATCAGCGAAAACACCGTGCTCTTGCCGGCCCCTGACGGCCCGACGATCGCCACCGTCTCGCCCGGCATGACCTGAAAGCTCAAGCCATGCACGGCGGCACGGTCCGGCCTTGCCGGGTAGGAGAAGGAGACATTGTCGAAGGCGATCGCGCCCTTGGCGACGGCCGGCAGCGGCTTCGGATCGGCGGGAGCCTGGATCGCCGGCTTCTCGGCCAGGATTTCGGTCAGCCGTTCGGCGGCGCCCGCCGCCTGCGCAAGCTCGCCCCAGACTTCCGACAACGCGCCCAGCGCGCCGGCGGCGAACACCGAATAGAGCAGGAATTGGCCGAGCGTACCGGGCGATATCGAGCCTTCGAGCACGTCGCGCGAGCCGAACCACAGCACCGCCACGACGGACGAGAAGATGGTGAAAATGGCGAAGAAGGTAAGGAAGGAGCGCGCGAAGATCGAGGAGCGTGCCGCCTCGAAAGCAGCTTCCACCGCGGCCGAGAAATGCCCGGTGACCAGCTTCTCATTGGTAAAGGCCTGCAGCGTGCGCACCGCGCCTATCTGCTCGCTGGCATAGGCGGTGGCATCGGCCAGCGTATCCTGCGCCTGGCGTGATTTGCGCCGCACCGAACGGCCGAAAGCGACCAGCGGCAGCACAATGACAGGAATAGCGGCAATGACCAACCCGGACAGTTTCGGGCTGGTGATGACCATCATCCCCACCGCGCCAAGGCCGAGGATGACGTTGCGCAGCGCCACCGAAGCCGTCGCGCCGACCGCCGACTTGACCTGCGTCGTGTCGGCGGCAAGCCGCGACACGATCTCGCCCGACTGGGCGGTGTCGAAGAAGGCAGGCGACAGCGTCGTCACATGGGCGAAGACATCGCGCCGGATATCGGCGACGACGCGCTCGCCCAGCGTGATGACGAAATAGTAGCGGCCGGCCGATGCCGCCGCCAGCACGGCGGCCATCGCCACCAGGGCGGCGAAATATTCGGCAATGAAGGTGGTGCTGGACGACGAGAAACCATAATCGATCATGCGTCGCACCGCCAGCGGCAGCGCCAGCGTGGTTGCCGCCGCGATGACCAGCGAGATGATGGCGCCGACGACCAGTGTGCGATAGTGCGTGATGTAGGGGAACAGGCGCCGGAGCGGCTTGAGCGAACGCCGGCGCTCGTCTGCGCTGGTGATTTGCGCCATCCCGATGTTTCCTCCAGCCGCCCTTGGGGTCTGCGCCTCAATATGCGCTTGCCGCGGCCTTGTGATTCAATTCCGGCTGATGTATAGGCTCGCCGACCGTTTTAGAAGCCGTGGCTCCTCAATAGCTGCGGCTTCGAGTTTTAAAAAGAGGCGCATCGACGCAGGCTTATGCCCGTCAGCCGCGCCGGCAAGCCAGGAACCGAGCCATGAAGAGCGCTATTCATCCCGATTACCACACCATCAAGGTCGTCATGACCGACGGCACCGAATACACGACCCGTTCGACCTGGGGCAAGGAAGGCGATACGATGAACCTCGATATCGACCCGACCACCCATCCGGCCTGGACCGGCGGCCAGCAGACCCTGCTCGACCGCGGCGGCCGCCTGTCGAAGTTCAAGAAGCGTTTCGAAGGTTTCGGCATCTAAGTGCATGTCGCCCAAAAGTGCGAAGCGGTTTTGGGATAATGACTTGCACCAAGTAAGATCTTAAACCAAACGAGCTTTTTACAGATCAAAAACCCGCCTTCGTGGCGGGTTTTTTGTTGCGGCGCGTTGCTACTCGGCCAGCAATTCCCTCAGCGCCATGCGGCTGGCGATCTCGGTTGAGCGCCAAGAGGGCGACAGGCT
>NZ_RZRK01000251.1:0-7516 GCF_003997835.1 Mesorhizobium sp. M7A.F.Ca.CA.004.12.1.1 | reverse complement strand
CAACATGACCCAGTGAATCAAAAACCCCCAGCAAATGCCAGGGGTTTGTCAGCAGTCTGAAAGGCCGGGTAATCCCTGGCCTTTTGTTATAATTGTCAGAGACTTAGAACTTGATCTTAAGGCCACCTGAAATCGCCGTGACCAGATCGTTGCCGAAGTCGTAGCTGACATCCGTGCCGGCGACGTATCCGTTCTCACCAGCCAACGCTCCAGAATGGCCGCTGGTCAGCACCCCAACCGCGCCGGCCAGACGCACTTCGATGTTCGGCTTGGGCGTAAAGGCGACGCCGCCGCCCAGTGTCCAGGTATCGGTCTGCGAGCCATAGCCATGCGACGTGCCGCGATCCCAGGAAAGCTGGCCGGCAGCACTCCACTGATCGTTGAACTTGTGGCCAATGCCGCCGGTAACTGTCCAGCCGTCACGATACATCAGGTCCAGCGAGGTGATCTGGCCCGAATGGAGAGCATCACCAGTGACGCATGCCCCTGCGGGGGTACCTACGACGCAAATCGGAACGCTCTGCAGCAGGCTCCAATTGACCCACTTGAGCGAACCGAAGGCGAGCCAGCCTGGCGCAATGCCTGACTGCAATTTCAATTCGACTGTATCCGGCATGTATTGCGTTGAGCCGTAGATCGGAAGCACCACGCTGCCAACATGCGTCAAATCCAGCGTGCCCGAGATATTGTCGAGCTTGACCCGCGAATTGTAGACGAGGCTGGCGCGCAGTGCGATCTCGGGGATTTCATAGGCCAGGCCGGCGCGCCAGCCCCAGCCGGTCCCCTTGAGATCGACACGCCCGGTACCCTGGAAATCCGGCACCAGCGGCGATATCAGGTCCTGCTTGAAGCCATAGACTTCCTGGTAGTAGACGCCGCCGATGAAGCGAACCTGGCCTTTGCCGGCGTCCATCTTGTAGGAGCAGGTTGTGGCGTAGTTGTTGCTTTTGATGTCGGTTTCCATGTTGGACTGGGCACCGGCCCAAAGACCCGGATTTGTGTGCGCACCCCAAGGCTGGGAATAGTCGAACATACAGTCGACACCCTGGACGATCTGCGCCTTGACGCCGATCCGCGGCACCCAATAGCTCTCGCTGTCCTTCGCCGTGCTGCCCAGAGGCGTCAAATCGCCGTCGAGCGGGTTGGTGTCCACCGCATTCTTGAGCTTGCGTTGCGGCATCACATAGGTCGATTCGGCTTCGGTCGCGAACGGAGCCGGATCGAACAGCAAATCGATATCGTAACCGCCGCGCTCCAGGCCGCCGGCATGTGCCGGATTCATCGCCGTCCCGATCAAAGCCAGCGAAAAGCAGCCCGCCCCCAGCAGCGCCTTCAGTCGCAGAATAGTCATGAAATGTCCTCCCCGAATTCGAGTGCATCAAGCTAGAACCAATTCAGGTTAACGGTGCAACAACGAATTCGCGGGCGTACATGTACACATTGGCCAGGCGCATTTTCGAGGAAATGCAACCTAGTGCGGCAAAGCCGAAAAATGGTCTGTGAAGGCTGAGCGGCTCTCAAAAAACAGAGAGAACCATCCAAAAAGGCTCGAAAACAGGCCTTTTTGGGGCTCCAGGAGCCCCATTGTTACATTATGGCAACAATGGGGCTAAAACTTCCGTTTACGTCAATATTAACGCAACGGCATCCAGATTTTCGACGCGAAAAACCAGCACTTTAGAGAGGGCTAAAGTCTCGCGAATCTATCCTCAACCGGCGTCGCGAACCCTGGCCAACGCGACCGACAGCTTGTCCTGCGCATCGCGGTATTCAGCGAGCTTTTCACGCTCGGCATCGACGATCTCGGCCGGCGCGCTGGCGACGAACCTCTCGTTCGACAGCTTCTTGTGCAGCCGCGCGATCTCCTCGGTCACCTTGGCCAATTCCTTCTGCAGCCGTGCTGCCTCGGCGACAAGGTCGATCAGGCTGCCAAGCGGCAGGCAGATCGTCGCCTCGTTGAGCACGATCTGCGCCGAACCCTTGGGCGCGACATCGGCAAGCGAGATGTCGCCGACCCGCGCCAGCCGCTTGATCGCCGATTCTTCGCGGACAAGCCGTTCGCGTGTCACAGCGTTGGCGCCGACCACGACGAGCGGTGCAATGGCTGCCGGCGGCACGTTCATCTCCGAGCGCACCGAGCGGATGCCGGAGACGAGATCGACCAGCCAATTGATGTCGGCTGCAGCCTCGGCGTCTTCGAAGTCCGGCGACGGCCACGCGGCGTGGCACAGCAGCGAGGGGCGTTGCTTGCCTTCGTCGGCGGTCTGTGCCCACAGTTCCTCGGTCATGAACGGCATCATCGGATGCAGCAGCTTGTAGATCTCGTCGAGCACGAAGGCGACGCAGGCTCGGCTTTCGGCTTTGGCCGCCTCGTCGGTGCCCATGAACACCGGCTTCAGCAATTCCAGATACCAGTCGCAGAACAGGTTCCAGACGAAGCGGTAGGCGGCACCCGCCGCCTCGTTGAAGCGGTATGAGGTGATGCCGTCGGTGATCTCGCGCGCCGCGCGCGTCAGCTCGGTCAGGATCCAGCGGTTGACCGCCAGCCTGGCGTCGTTCAGCCAGAAATCGTCATTGCGCGCGACCTCGTTCATTTCGGCAAAACGCGTCGCGTTCCACAGCTTGGTGCCGAAATTGCGATAGCCGGCGATGCGCGCCGGATCGAGCTTCACGTCACGGCCTTGCGCCGCCATCACCGTCAGGGTGAAGCGCAGCGCGTCGGCGCCGTATTCGTCGATAAGGTCGAGCGGATCGATGACGTTGCCTTTCGACTTCGACATCTTCTGCCCGTTCTTGTCGCGCACCAGCGCATGGACATAGACGGTGTGGAACGGCTCCTCGTCCATGAAGTGCAGGCCCATCATCATCATGCGGGCGACCCAGAAGAAGATGATGTCGAAGCCTGTCACCAGCACGTCGGTCTGGTAGTAGGTCTTCAGCTCGGGCGTCTCGTCCGGCCATCCCAGCGTCGAAAACGGCCACAGCGCCGATGAGAACCAGGTGTCCAGCACATCCTCGTCGCGGGTCAGGATCTCGCCCGGCTTGAAGTTCTCCAGCTTGGCCTCGACCCAGGCCTTCCACGGTCCTTCCAGCGCCAGATAAAATTCGATCGCGGCGCTCAGCGCCTCTTCCTCGGTCTTCTCGACGAAGACGCGCCCGTCCGGCCCGTACCAGGCCGGGATCTGATGACCCCACCACAGCTGGCGCGAGATGCACCAGGGCTGGATGTTCTCCATCCAGTCGAAATAGGTCTTTTCCCAGTTCTTCGGCACGAAGTTCGTGCGACCTTCGCGCACGGAAGCGATTGCCGGCTTGGCCAGTTCCGCCGCATTGGCATACCACTGCTCGGTCAGGAACGGCTCGATCGGCACGCCGCCGCGATCGCCATGCGGCACCGCGTGGCGATGCGGCTCGACCTTTTCGAGGAAGCCGCCCTCTTCCATCAGTTCGACGATCTTCTTGCGCGCGACGAAGCGATCGAGGCCATCGAGTTCGTCCCAGACAAGCTGGCGCTCCGGCGTCACCTCGAGACCGGCAAGGAAATCCTCATTGTTCCTGAGGCTCACCGCCGCCTCCGTGGTCAGGATATTGATCGCCGGCAGCTTGTGGCGCTTGCCGACCTCGAAGTCGTTGAAGTCATGCGCCGGCGTGATCTTGACCGCGCCCGAACCCTTTTCCGGATCGGAATACTCGTCCGCCACCACGGGAATCCTGCGACCGACGATTGGCAGGACGATGTTCTTGCCCACCAGATGCCGGAATCGCTCGTCGTCAGGGTGCACGGCGACGGCCGTATCGCCCAGCATCGTCTCCGGGCGCGTCGTCGCCACGGTGATGAAGGTTGTTGGGTTTTCCGGGTCGAAGACCTGGCCCTCGATGGGATAGCGGAAGTGCCAGAGATTGCCATTGACCTCCTGCTGCTCGACCTCGAGATCGGAGATCGCGGTGAGCAGCTTGGGGTCCCAGTTCACAAGGCGCTTGTCCTTGTAGATCAGCCCTTCCTTGTAGAGCGTGACGAACACTTCGAGCACGGCTTTGGACAGGCCTTCGTCCATGGTGAAGCGTTCGCGTGACCAGTCGGCCGAGGCGCCCAGCCGCTTCAGCTGGTTGAAGATGGCGCCGCCGGATTCGGCCTTCCACTCCCACACTTTCTCGATAAACTGCTCGCGGGTCAGGTCGCGGCGATGGATCTGCTTTTCCATCAGCTGCCGCTCGACAACCATCTGCGTGGCAATACCGGCATGGTCCATGCCCGGCTGCCACAGGACGTTCTTGCCGCGCATTCGCTCGAAGCGCACCAATATATCCTGCAGCGTGTTGTTGAGCGCGTGGCCCATATGCAGCGAGCCGGTAACGTTCGGCGGCGGGATGACGATCGTAAATGCTTCCGCCCCCTCCTCGGCGCCGGCACCGGCGCGAAACGCGTCGGCCTCTTCCCAGACTTTGGCGATCTTCGGCTCGACGGTTTTGGCGTCGTAGGTCTTTTCAAGCATGGGAAAATGGTCCGCGCTGTCGGGAGTTTTGCTGGTCCGGTGTAAATCGGAAGGTTTTGGCCAAGTCAACCGCAAGGGCTGTCTCGGACCCTCACAACCAGATAGGCGCGGCCTTGGTCATTTCAACGGAAAGCGATCCGCCGTCCTGCCAACAAACTGACCTCACCAAAAGAAACGGCGCCACGAAGGCGCCGTTTCCTCTAGCAATCGGCATGGGGAGCTACTGCGCCCCGCGCGCCACGCGCTCGATCTCCTCGCGCACCAGTCTTTCGACCAGTGTCGGCAGATTGTTGTCCAGCCAATCCTGCAGCATCGGCCGCAGCATCTCTTCGGCCATCTCGTCGAATGTCTTCTTGCTGCGGCTGGCAAACGCATCGGAAAGCTCGCCAAAGGCAGCCGCGACCTGACGGCCGGTATGCTCGGAAACGATCGCCGGACGCGGCGCGTCGCTGGCCGCCACCGGCCGCACCACGCTTGCATCCGGACGAGACGGCTCGGGTTCGACGGCTACTTTCGCGGTCGGTTCGTCCCTTGGAGTCTCCACGGACGGCTGGGCAGCCGTCTTGCGTGCCTCGCTCCGGTCCGACACCGCCCTCGCCTGCTCACCGACCGCGGCGATCTCACGACGCCAATCGGCGATGGAAGCGTCGGCGACAGGACGCGATCCCGGCGATTCAACCGTGATTGGCTCGGCGGCGACGCGGGCGCTAACTTCGGCAAGTGTCATCGATGGCTTTGCCGGGCTGGGATCGGGGCGCGCAGGCGTTTCCATGCGCGCGACCACCGGCTCGGCCGCCGGCAACTGTGCCTGGACTTCCGCCAGCGTGACCGGCTTCCTGCCTTCGGGGGCGGCATGCAGGTCGGCACGGAATGCTTCCACGTCGGGGGCCGCATAGGCGCTCGACGCGCGCTCCAGATCCTGGCTCAGCTCATCGGCGTCGCCCGGCTGCTTGCGGCCGCCGTCACTGTCCTCGATGATCCGCCTGATGGAAGCCAGTATCTCTTCCATGGAAGGTTCGCGCTGTGCGCTGCTTGCCGTTGCCATCGTCACATCCGCCGCCTTTGTGACCCCTGTGGGTTTCCGCTCCGGCAGAGCCGGATCGAATCATGGCGACAGCGTAACCGACGGATCGCCGCACGAGAATCCCCAATCTGGGGACTTGTGGGATTTCAACAGATTAGCGCGATCTGAACCCGAGTGCGAAAGATCCTGCTCAAACGGGGAACACGGCCAGTCCTGGCCGAACGCCTCAGCGGCCGTCCGGCGTGCGCAGGCCGTACCACTTGTCCTTGACCGCGTTGTAATGCTCTTCAGGCTTGTACTTCGCTACCTGCAAGCCAAGGCGGTCCACGGACAGACGGCCGGTCGCCTGCAGGATGGCGTAGCTCGCCACCACCACATCATGTTCGTAACCGGCCTGGTTGATCTGGGCGGTGATGACCGTCGCCTGTGCGTTGAGGACGTCGAGCGTGGTGCGCTGGCCGACATTGCGTTCTTCGATGACACCGTTCAGTGCCAGCTTCGCGGCCTCGATCACTTGCCTGTTGGCCGTCAGCTGCTGCTGCGCGGCGGTATACTCGGTCCAGGCGGCGGTGACGGCCTGGCGTACCTGGTCGCGGCTGACGTCGACCTGGATGCGGGCCTGGCTGAGTGATTCCTTGTTCTGGCGCACGATCGCCGAGGTGCGGCCACCCGAATAGATCGGGATCGTCAGCGTTGCCCCGACACTGGCCGAATTGGTCGTGCCATCCTGCGAACCGACGCCTGGCAAAGGCGAGGTATTGCGATAGGCGCTCGAAACGCCGGCGGAAGCCGACAGCTGCGGCAACAGCGCGCCTTCGGCCGACTTCACCGAAAACGCGGCGGCGTCGACCAGATGCTGCGTGGCAAGGATGGCCGGATGCTCGTTCGAGGCCACCCCGACGGCGGCGGCGAGGCTCGACGGCAACAGCTTTGCCACCGGCGAAGCGCCCTTGAGCTTGCCCGGCTCGTCGCCGACGATCTGGCGATAGAGCGCCGCACTTGCCAGCGCCTGCGCCCGGGCAGCACTCAGCGATGCCACCGCGGCGGCGCGTGAAGCGTCGGCCTGCGCGACATCGGTGCGCGTGCCTTCACCAACCTCGAAACGCGAACGCGCCGCGCGCGCCGTCTCGGTCAGGAACTGCAGGTTCTGCTCGGTCAGCACGGCGACCTGCCGGTCGCGAATCACGTTCATATAGGCCTGGGCCGCGCTGAACAGGATACCCTCTTCGGTGTTGCGCAGGCTTTCGACCGAAGCCCGGACCTGCGCTTCGGCGGCAGCGACATTGTTCCTGGTCTGAAAGCCGTCGAACAGCGTCTGGTCGATCTGGACGCCAAAATTGCCGGTGGTCAGCCGCACGCTTGAATTGGTGCCGTTGAGATGGCTGCTCGAATAATCGATATTCGCCGAGCCGGTGACAACCGGACGGTAGCCCGACTTGGCGATGGCGACGCCCTCGTCGGTGACGCGAACGCCAGCGCGGGATGCATTCAGCGAAGAATTGTACTGGTAGGCCTTCGCAAGCGCGCCGGAGATGGTTTCGGCTGAAGCGGCCAGTGGGGACAGCATGGTCGCCGAGACGAGAACGGCGGTGAAAAGTGACTTGCGAAAAGACGGCACGGTTAAACCCTCATTCGTTTTCCATGGGAACCGCGCCGCGCCTGCTTCTCTCATTGATCAGCCGGCGCCGCGTGTTCGATGTTCCCTGCTGCTCACCCCAAAGTGCCCCCAGTTTGGCATCAGCAGCGATCGTTCAAATGCAAGCGACCATGACAAAGCCTCTGCTGCAAGGCCAAATCATTCAGAATTCGAAAGCACGAATGCGTTCAAACCCCGGTAGTGGCTTAATTGCCGCATTAAATGCCCGTCTTCCGGTTACAACCCCCCCGGCCTTGAAAAAGAGACGAGCCACGCCGGAATTGCCCTGCCCTTCGACGGCGACAAGGCGGCCGCCCTCGGCGAGCTGGTCCAGCAGCGTCACAGGGACTTCCGCGACTGTCT
>NZ_RZRK01000250.1:0-7517 GCF_003997835.1 Mesorhizobium sp. M7A.F.Ca.CA.004.12.1.1 | reverse complement strand
ATCGTCGCCTTCGTCCTGCTGGTCGGCGGCATGTTCGGCCTGCCGCATGTCGAGACCTCGCTTTGGGGTGGGCTCTTGGTGACGCTCAGTCTGTCTTTCGTCGGCATTGCCGTGTCGCTGCCGCTCGGCATCGTGCTGGCGCTCGGCCGCCGTTCCAAGATGCCGATCATCAAGACGCTGTGCGTCGTCTTTATCGAGACGGTGCGCGGCATCCCGCTGATCACCGTGCTGTTCTTCGCCAGCGTCATGCTGCCGCTGTTCCTGCCGGAGGGTGTCTCGTTCGACAAGTTCCTGCGCGCGCTGATCGGCGTGTCGCTGTTTGCCGCGGCCTATATGGCCGAAGTGGTGCGCGGCGGCCTGCAGGCGATCCCCAAGGGCCAGTATGAAGGTGCCGATTCGCTCGGCCTCGGCTATTGGCAGAAGATGTATTTCATCGTCATGCCGCAGGCGCTGAAACTGGTCATCCCGGGCATCGTCAACACCTTCATCGGCATGTTCAAGGACACCAGCCTGGTCATCATCATCTCGATGTTCGACCTGCTCGGCATCGTCAAACAGAATTTTTCCGATGCAAACTGGGCAACCGCGCAGACGGCGAGGTCCGGCTTGATCTTCGCCGCCTTCGTCTTCTGGCTGTTCTGCTTCGGCATGTCGCGCTATTCAATGTACACCGAACGCCGGCTCGACACCGGCCACAAACGCTGATGCATGTCGCCCAAAAGTGTATAGCGGTTTTGGGATAACGACATGCATCACTACCAACGATAAAGAACAAGGGGATTCTGTCATGGCCACCGAAAATGCCGTCAGCGCCGAAGAGATCAAGGTCAACGCCGCCAAGATGCAGATTTCCACGACCGATGTCGCCATCGACATCATCGCCATGCACAAATGGTACGGCGAGTTCCATGTGCTGAAGGACATCAACCTGAAAGTGATGCGCGGCGAGCGTATCGTCATCTGCGGCCCCTCCGGCTCCGGCAAATCGACCATGATCCGCTGCATCAACCGTCTGGAGGAGCACCAGAAGGGCAAGATCATCGTCGACGGCAAGGAACTGACCAACGATCTCAAGAAGATCGACGAGGTGCGCCGCGAGGTCGGCATGGTGTTCCAGCACTTCAACCTGTTCCCGCACCTGACCATCCTGGAGAACTGCACGCTGGCGCCGATCTGGGTGCGCAAGACGCCGAAGAAGCAGGCCGAGGAAATCGCCATGCATTTCCTCAAGCGCGTCAAGATCCCGGAACAGGCCAACAAATATCCCGGCCAGCTTTCCGGTGGCCAGCAGCAGCGTGTGGCGATCGCCCGCTCGCTGTGCATGAACCCGCGCATCATGCTGTTCGATGAGCCGACCTCGGCGCTCGATCCGGAGATGATCAAGGAAGTGCTGGAGACCATGGTCGGCCTTGCCGAGGAAGGCATGACCATGCTGTGTGTCACCCACGAGATGGGCTTCGCCCGCAAGGTCGCCAACCGGGTGATCTTCATGGACCAGGGCCAGATCGTCGAGCAGAACACGCCGGCCGAGTTCTTCGACCACCCGCGCCACGAGCGCACGAAGCTGTTCCTGTCGCAGATCCTGCACTAGGCCTCGACGGCCACGAAGAGCCCGGCTGAAACACTGCCGGGCTCTTTTGCGTATGGGAGAACAGGCGGGCGTTCGTGTCGCCGGAGTGCGTTTGCAGGGCCGCCTTTCAATGAAAAGACTGGGACGTTTTCTGGGTCTTCTGTTGGTTCTCGTCGCACTCGCTGTGACGACGGGCACCCTCGTGCCACGGCCGCTGTGGCCGGCCGCCGCCGCCGTGCCAGCCGCGACACGCCACATCCTGGTGCTGAACAATCCGATCCACACCGATATCGCCATCCCGGTCGATGACGCCGTGCGCCGGCGTTTCCATTTCCTGGTCGACGCGGGCATACCGGCCGACAGGCCGGAGGTCCGCTACATCGTCTTCGGCTGGGGCGGCCGCGCCTTCTACCTGGAGACGCCGACATGGTCCGAGCTGAAGGCGGTGCCGGTGATGAAGGCACTGACACTCGACGCGTCGGTCATGCATGTCGATGTCGCCGGTGACATCGTCGAACCGCGCCCCGATATCGCGGGGTTCGACATCACCGAGGATCGGTTCACGGCGTTGCTCGATTTCATCGATGCGAGTTTCCAGCGGGGACCGGAAGGCCCGATCCTCGTTCCGGACGCAGCCTATTCCAGGTTCGACGGCTTCTACGAAGCCAATGGCCATTTCAACGCACTGGTCGGCTGCAACACCTGGACGGCGGCGGCCTTGCGCATCGCCGGCCTGCGCACCGGCTGGTGGAACCCGCTGCCTGCATCGCTCGGGCTATCGATGCGGCTGTATAATTAGCTGTCTCGTCTTGTCGCGTTTCGCCAATGCGAGACGCCTCATTCCTTCGCGCCCCCCTCTGTCCTGCCAGCCTGTCAGGCTTTCAACGCCTGACAGCAGCCTCAACTGCCCGCCACCCATAGAGCCAATCCAGATCCGCCGCGAGCTTTTCCGAGCGCACCTTCAGGAACACATTGCGCGCAATCGCCACTGGACCCGAGGCATGCCAGGCCAGCCGGTTGACAGCGCCGCGTCGGGCGACCTGCGCTACACGCGGTCGCCGTGACTGTTCCCAGGTCGCAGGTGCGGCCAGGGGGTCGGCAGGGAAGTCGGCGATGATGTCGGCAAGCGTCGCAGCATCCTCGATCGCCATCGCCGCGCCTTGCGCCGCGAACGGCGTCATCGCATGCGCGGCATCGCCGATCAGCGCCATGTTGCCGGTCGTCCAAGGTTGTTTGCTGTCGACCGTATGGATCGGCCATGCGGTCCATGGGCCGGCCTGCTCGACCAGGCGGGCAAGTTCTGCCGCGGTGCCGCGCAGGGCTCGGGTCAGGATCCCGGCGTCGGCATTGCCGGACCAGCCTTCGGCAATACGGTCGCCCCTGGTGAAGGCAGCGAGATTGAAGGCAGCACCCTTGCTGACGGGATAGGCCACCATATGGAAGCCGGGATGCAGGAAGGTGGTGACGCAATTGGTTACACCGATCGCGGCAAAGGCTTGTCCGGCAGCGCTTTCGGCGGCAATGGTCGCGCGCCAGGCCAGTTCGCCGGAGAAATGGTTTCTTGGCAAAGCCGCCCTTTTGGCCGAATCGACAAGTGCGCGCACCGACGACCAGACACCATCGGCTCCGATCAGCAGGAAGCCCTCAGCCTTGATGGTTTTGCCGTCGATCTCGGCCGTCGCGGTGATGCCATGGGGGCCGGTGGCAGCGCTGCTGACGCGGGCGCCGGTGGTAAGATGGATATCCGGTATCTGGGAAACCCGTGCCATCAGCGCGCTCTGCAGATCAGCCCTGTGAGCGACGAGATAGGGCGCCTGCCAGCGCGTTTCGGCGGCTTGCCCCAGCGGCACCCGCGCCAGTTCGCGCAAGGTCGCGGCCTCCTTCAACACCACGGCTTCCGGCCGCACCGTTGCCGGCAGCAGCTTGTCGAGTACGCCAAGCTGGCGAAGGATACGTGTCGCGTTGGGAGAGAGCTGGATGCCGGCGCCGGCAGCTTCCAGGCGCTGCGCCTGTTCGAACACCCGAACAGGGTAGCCGCGGTCGGCGAATGCAAGCGCTGCGGTCAATCCGGCGACACCCGCCCCGGCGATGACAATTTGCCGGGATCGCGTGTCGGTCATCGGGCTGGTCGCGAAAGACTCAGGCGGCCTGATCGATGTAGATGCAGCCGGCCGGCAGCGTCTCGGTCGCCTTCAGCTTCGGAGAATAGCGGTAGAGCGTCGAGCAATAGGGGCAGACTTTTTCGTTGTCGTCGCCCATGTCCAGAAACACATGCGGGTGGTCGAAAGGCGGATTGGCGCCCGTGCACATGAATTCCTTCACGCCGATGTCGATTGCCTGATAGCCCGCATCGTTCTGAAAATGGGGAATGGAACCGCCTGCCATCGTCGTCTCCTTAACGCAGTCTCGTCTGCATCTGGATCATATCAGGCCTCTTTGCAAGTTCGATGAAATGAAACTGTCGCAAAAGCCTGTCAGAGGATAAGTTAAGCCGGTTAACGCATGGCCCCGAAGACCGACATCGGTTTTCGGCAAGGACCATGCGTCGCCTTGGAGTGGCAGAGCGTCCTTTGCGCGTCCTGAATGACGCACGACGCTTTAGCTGGCTGACGGTGTGGAAGAGCGGGAATCATGAACGAACTGAAGCCGGTGCAGAACGAATTCGTGGATGTCGAGGTGGCCCGCCCGGAGGGCGGCAATCCGGACCGGTTTGTCAACCGCGAGTTTTCCTGGCTGCAGTTCAACCGGCGCGTCCTCGAGGAGTCGCTGAACCTCAATCATCCGCTGCTGGAGCGCGTCCGCTTCCTGTCGATCTCGGCCGCCAATCTCGACGAGTTCTTCATGGTCCGCGTTGCCGGTCTTGCCGGCCAGGTACGAGAAGGCATTACGCTGAAGAGCCCTGACGGCCGCACCCCCGAACAGCAGCTCGAACAGTTGCTGCGTGAGGTCGAGCGGCTGCAGGAAGACCAGCAGAAGAGCCTTTCGGCGCTTACCGTGCTGCTCAACAAGGAAGGCATCGAGAGCATCACCCGCGATGCGCTGACCAAGGACGAGAAAATCTGGCTGGAAGACCATTTCCAGGAACAGGTTTTCCCGGTGCTCACCCCGCTGTCGATCGATCCGGCGCACCCGTTCCCGTTCATTCCCAATCTCGGCTTCTCGATGGCGCTGCAATTGCGCCATCGCAAGAATGGTGAGGAGATGAGCGCGCTGCTGCGCCTGCCGGTGGCGCTGAAGCGCTTCATCCGCCTGCCGGACCGCAAGCATCATGTCCGCTTCATCCCGCTGGAAGAGGCGGTCGGCCTCTATATCGGCAAGCTCTTCCCCGGCTATGAGGTCAAGGGCTCCGGCACGTTTCGCATCATTCGCGATAGCGATATCGAGGTCGAGGAGGAGTCCGAGGACCTCGTGCGCCTGTTCGAAACGGCGCTGAAGCGGCGGCGGCGCGGTTCGGTGATCCGCATCGAATTCGACAGGCTGATGCCTGGCGAATTGCGCGACTTCGTGGCAGGCGAGCTTGGCGTGTCGTCGAGCCGCATCAGCGTGCTCACCGGGCCGCTGGCGCTCAGCCAGATTTCCGAGATCGTCGCCGTCCCTCGCGACGACCTGAAATTCATGCCCTACAATCCGCGTTTTCCCGAGCGTATCCGCGAGCATGGCGGCGATTGTTTCGCCGCCATCCGCGAGAAGGACATCGTCGTCCATCACCCCTACGAATCGTTTGACGTCGTGGTGCAGTTCCTGCGCCAGGCGATGGCCGATCCGGAAGTGGTGGCGATCAAGCAGACGCTTTACCGCACCTCCAATGACAGCCCGATCGTGCGTGCGCTGGTCGACGCGGCCGAGGCCGGCAAGTCGGTCACCGCGCTGGTCGAGCTCAAGGCGCGTTTCGACGAAGAAGCCAACATTCGCTGGGCGCGCGATCTGGAGCGTGCCGGCGTGCAGGTCGTGTTCGGCTTTCTCGAGCTGAAAACCCATTCGAAAATGTCGCTGGTGGTGCGGCGCGAGGACGGCAAGCTGCGCAACTACGTGCACCTCGGCACCGGCAACTACCATCCGGTAACGGCGCGCATCTACACCGACCTGTCCTTCTTCACCACCGATCCGACGATTGCCCGCGATGTCGCCCAGCTGTTCAATTTCATCACCGGCTATGCCGAGCCGACCGACGAAATGCGGCTTGCGATCTCGCCGTTCACGCTGAGAAGCCGCATCCTGAAGCACATTGCCGACGAGATTGCCTACGCGGTGCAGGGGAAACCGGCGCGCATCTGGATGAAGATGAACGCACTCGTCGATCCGATTATCATCGACGCGCTCTACGATGCCAGCCGGGCCGGCGTCGAGGTCGACCTGGTCGTGCGCGGCATCTGCTGCCTGAGGCCGCAGGTTCCGGGCCTGTCGGAAAACATCCGCGTAAAATCGATCGTCGGCCGTTTTCTCGAGCACAGCCGCATCTATTGTTTCGGCAACGGTCACGGCCTGCCGTCGGACGAGGCGATCGTCTACATCTCCTCGGCCGATCTGATGCCGCGCAATCTCGACCGCCGCGTCGAAACCATGGTGCCGATCACGAATCCAACTGTGCACGAACAGATCCTTGGCCAGATCATGCTGGGCAACATCATGGACAATCAGCAAAGTTTCGACGTATTGGCTGATGGAACCTCCCGGCGCGTCGTGCTGGAGGAGGGCGAGGAACCGTTCAACGCGCAGGAATATTTCATGACCAATCCGAGCCTGTCGGGACGGGGTGACGCGCTGAAGTCGCATGCGCCCAAGCGCATTGCGCAGTTCAAGCGCCGCAAGAAGAACGCTGCAGCGTCCGGCTGATGCTGTCTGATTCCCAGGGCCGGCTGCAGGACCGCCGACCGCTGTCCATCATCGACATCGGATCGAACTCGATCCGCCTCGTCGTCTATGAGGGGCTGGCGCGCTCGCCGACCATGCTGTTCAACGAAAAGATGCTGGCCGGTCTCGGCCGGGGCATCGTTTCGACCGGCAAGCTCGACCCCGAGGCGGTGACGCGCTCGATGGAAGAGTTCCGTCGCTTTCGCGCGCTTTCCGACCAGGCCGGCGCCGAGCAGATGTATGTGCTGGCCACCGCCGCGGCCCGCGAGGCGGTCAATGGCCCTGATTTCATCCACCGCGCCGAGGAGGTGCTGAAGACCGAGATCCGTGTCATCAGCGGCCGTCAGGAAGCGTATTATTCGGCGCTCGGCGTCATTTCCGGCTTCCATCCGGCCGACGGCATCGCCGGCGATCTGGGCGGCGGCAGCCTCGAACTGGTCGACGTCGCCGGCGAAGCGATCGGCGACGGCATCACACTGCCGCTGGGCGGCTTGCGCCTGCAGGACATGGCGAAGAACTCGCTGACCCAGGCGGCGAAGATCGCGCGTGACGAACTGGCGAAGGCCAAGCTGCTGAAAGGCGGGCAGGGCAGGCCTTTCTACGCCGTCGGCGGCACCTGGCGAAATCTCGCCCGGCTGCACATGGAAATGACCAACTATCCGCTTGGCGTCATGCACCATTACGAGATCTCGGCCGAAAGCGCGGCGAATTTCCTCAAGCAGGTGGCCAAAGCCGAGATCGAGAAGGTCAAGGGCATCGAAGGCGTTTCCAAGAACCGCCGTTCGCTGCTGCCCTATGGCGCCGTCGTGCTGCAGGAGATCATGGCGGCGATGCAGCCGTCGAAGATCATCGTCTCGGCGCTCGGCGTGCGTGAAGGCTTTCTCTATTCGCTGCTCGACGAGGCGGAGCAGAAGGCCGATCCGCTGATTTCGGCCTCGGAGGAGCTTGCACGCCTGCGCTCGCGCTCCGTCACCCATGCGCATGAACTTGTCGACTGGACCGCCAAAACCTTTGCCGCCTTCGGCATCGACGAGACCGAGGACGAGGCGCGCTATCGCCACGCGGCCGCATTGCTGGCCGATATCGGCTGGCGCGC
>NZ_RZRK01000024.1:0-16921 GCF_003997835.1 Mesorhizobium sp. M7A.F.Ca.CA.004.12.1.1 | reverse complement strand
CGGATTCTGCAAAAGGACCTGCCAGACACGCAACTATCACTTGGATCGCTTCATCGCGTTGGAAATGTCGATCCATATCGTTCTCGAAAATCGGCTTTCGCTCCGAGGTGAATCCTTGCGCTGAATAGAAAACCGTGCCTTCGACAAAACCACCGCACTCTCCGTCACCGGCGTCGGGGTAAATACTAACACTTGAGAAAGCAGGGAGTTCACGGTCGTCGTCGAACATCTGACGGTGCAAAACGATGGCGGCCACCGCGTGCCCGGCTTCGTGATGCGCCACAGACGGGAGAAGATATTGGGAGGCTACATTCATGCGGTGCGGCTCTCAGATCTAGTTTCCATCCAAGCCCTGATATCGGATTCAAGCCATGCGACTCGGCCGGGGGAGATGCGACGCCGCTTAGGGAACAGGCCTGCCTTCAGAGTCGCGCGGTCGCGCTCGAACTGCGTTCCACTGAAGTGCTTCAGGGTCTTTGCCGACTGGCCGGCGGCCCAGGCAAGTGCCCGCTCGCCTTCCACATCTTCAAGCCAAAGATAGAGATCGTCGTCGGGAGCATCCAGCGTTGGACGGACATCAAATGCGTTCATGTCCGGACAGCCTTCAGAAAGAAGGGATAGAGGCTTCCGTTTGATCGGGAACGCTTAGTGTTGGTAGCGGCGCCGACATGTTCGAAAAGCGTGATCATTGATGAGTTCTTCCAGTCGGTGCGGCATCGCAGTGCTTTTGCGCATAGGACCGCAATTCACGTGCCAACTGGGAAAATCGTTTCGGAACAATGCGATCGCTCTGGCAGCGTTGTGTCAGATGTCCGACATCGTCGAGAATCCGACAACGAGTGCTCCTCCTAATCACCGGATCAACCTCCGGCGCCAGGCGGTGACACCGCATTCCTCTGTCTTTCCAGGAGACGGCGTGGACATCAATGCCGTTCCTCACCGAACCCGCCTCCTAGCCCTTCGCCTGTGTAGCATACGTCACGGCCGCCCCCCGGTTTGGCTTCAACCTGGGATTACGGCGTCCTCTTTCGCAGAGAAGATCGGGTTGTTCGTGGCGCGCGCAGCGGAGCCGAAGGAGCTTTTTCTGGGTTGCGGATACTGGCATGTCGATATTACGACCGTGTGTCCTTCGAGAAGCTTGGTGGCTTCTTCAACCAGAATCTCGCCGGGGAGATCGAATCGTTATCTGCGCCGCAAAGTGCGGCCGGTGAGCGGCGTGGCCCTGCGTTCCAGTTGGCCACGGTCCTCGCTGGGACGAGCAAGTAAATGGCTTGCGCAGCAACGGTGCGATCACACCTGGAGCACGGCGTCATCAGGAAAGCGCCATCCTTGTGCGCCCACGACACCCTGGTCGCCATCGGCCGCATCGCGGGGGGGCAATGTGGGCGATAACCATTCATTGATCTGGGCGATTGAGGGTTCTGCCGGGGCGCTATTGCTGCTCGGTAGGGCTGCGGGCTGGCGAGTCTACCAAGGCGAGCAACGACAGGCGAGACGGCAGACATTACGTGACGGAACTTGATATTGCAGTGCAGCAAGCGTAGAGCACCCCGCGCTTATCGGAGTGTCGTCCATGGCCCTTACCAATGCTGGTAACGAGGCAGAACCTGTCGAACAATCGAGCCATTCTGAGGTCGAGCAGCACAGCACCAAGGCGCTGATGTTGGGCGCACTAGGTGTCGTTTATGGCGATATAGGCACCCGCCCGATCTATGCATTTCGCGAGGCGTTGCATGCATCAGCGGGTGGCAACGTCGCCAGCCGTGGCGACATCCTCGGCGTACTCTCGCTGATCATCTGGTCCCTGACGATCACCGTGACGATCAAATACATCATGTTCGTGCTCCGCGCCGACAATCGAGGCGAGGGCGGAGTGCTGTCGCTTATGGCGCTGGCGCGCAACAGTTTCCCGACCCGCTCTGCGGTGATCCTCGGCATCGGCATCGGCATCGGCATCGTCGGCGCGGCGCTTTTTTTTGGCGACGCCGTCATTACGCCGGCAATCTCGGTACTGTCGGCGGTCGAAGGTATGAATGTCGTCACGCCGACGTTCCAGCCCTATGTGGTGCCGCTGACACTGGCCATCCTGGCGATCGTGTTTGCGGTACAGCGGTTTGGCACCGGCGGCGTAGGATTGGTGTTCGGACCCGTTACCGCGCTGTGGTTCCTGGCCATCGGCCTTTCCGGGCTCAACCACATCATGGACGACCCGGAAATCCTGCTGGCAATCAGCCCGCATTACATCGTGTCGTTCCTGGTCAACTCGCCTGACGTCGCCTTCGTTACGGTTGGTGCAGTCTTCCTCGCCGTCACCGGAGCCGAGGCGCTCTACGCCGACCTCGGCCATTTCGGCCGCAAGCCGATCGTGCTCGCCTGGCTGGCGATCGTGTTCCCTTGTCTGTTGCTCAATTATGTCGGGCAAGGCGCCTTCGTGCTGGCAAATGGCGGCGTTGTCGGTCATCCGTTCTTCGAGATGAACCAGGGCTGGACGCTTATTCCGATGGTCGTGCTTGCCACGGCGGCGACCGTGATCGCCTGCCAGGCGGTGATCTCCGGCGCCTTTTCGCTGACCAGGCAAGCGGTACAGCTCAACATGCTGCCGCGTTTCGTCATCCAGCACACGTCGGAAAAACAGTCGGGCCAGATCTATCTGCCGCGCATCAACCTGATGCTGGCGCTGGTGGTGATGCTGCTGGTGGTCGGCTTCGGCGAATCCAGCCGGCTGGCCTCGGCCTACGGTATTTCGGTGACCGGCAATATGCTGGTGACGAACATACTGCTTTTTGTTGTGATGACGCGCATCTGGAAATGGCCGCTCGGCGTCGCGATAGCCTTAATGGCGGTGTTCGTCTTCATCGATACCGGCTTCTTTGCAGCTAACATCGTCAAGGTATTCGAAGGCGGCTGGGCCTCGCTTGCCATTGCCGCAGTGATCGTGATGACCATGTGGACTTGGATAAGAGGCAGCAGGTATCTATTTGACAAGACGCGCAGGAACCAGATTCCGCTCGATTTCCTTGCGGGCAATCTGTTGAAGAAGAAACCGCAGCTGGTGTCCGGTACGGCCGTGTTCCTGACCAGCGATCCCGCCAGTGCGCCGACCGCGTTGATGCACAGCCTGAAGCACTACAAGGCGCTGCACGAACAGAACGTCATCCTCTCTGTGGTGACGGCGCAGCAGCCCGTGGTGCCCGACAGCGAGCGGATCAAGATGGAAACAATCAATGAGCTGTTCATGCGGGTGACACTGACCTTCGGCTACATGGAACAGCCTAACATCCCGCGTGCGCTGGCGATCTGCCGCAAGCAGGGTTGGAAGTTCGACATCATGACGACGTCCTTCTTCCTGTCGCGTCGCTCGCTCAAGGCGTCACCCAACTCCGGCATGCCGGTGTGGCAGGACAAGCTGTTCATCGGCTTGGCGCGCACGGCCGCCGACGCGACGGAGTATTTCCAGATCCCGACCGGACGTGTGGTCGAGATCGGAACGCAAGTGGCCGTTTAGGTATGCCCGGTTAAGCAGAATCAATTGGCATTTCGCGAGCCGGTGAATGCCTGACCGGGCGGAGGCCACGATGCTTGCGCCAAACTGGGGTCCGGTTCCAGGCCTGAAGCTTCCGGCCCCGAAAGCCGTCCTTTACGCCTGCGATCATTTCCGTTCCGCATTGTCTTGCCGACCCACCAGTCGAGATGCGCTGAAACGACCTCGCCGGGCAGCAACTTATCATTTGAACCTAATCGATGTGCCGCAAGTCCGACCTTCATTCTTCAGTTCACAGGCTAGCGTTGCCAAAATCGGCGTGCCGCCTAACCGGCGCCGCACCGTG
This sequence comes from Mesorhizobium sp. M7A.F.Ca.CA.004.12.1.1, assembly GCF_003997835.1. Taxonomy (NCBI): domain Bacteria; kingdom Pseudomonadati; phylum Pseudomonadota; class Alphaproteobacteria; order Hyphomicrobiales; family Phyllobacteriaceae; genus Mesorhizobium; species Mesorhizobium sp. M7A.F.Ca.CA.004.12.1.1. The sequence continues at coordinate 13,094 of NZ_RZRK01000024.1, read as the reverse complement.
ACCTGTCAGGATGCTATGCAGGCGCGAGGCAGAAGCTGGCTCGAGGCCGCCGGCCTGGTGCTGGTCCGGCAGCGGCCGGGCTCGGCCAAAGGCTTCATGTTCCTCTGGAGGATGAGACGGGTGCGGCAAACGTCGTCGTCTGGGTCAAGATCTCGCGAGAAATTCCGGCGCGTGCTTCTTGCTTCGGCCATGCTCGGCGTCCGCGGACGCATCCGACGGAAGAGGAGGTGGTGCACCTCGTCGCCCACGAGCTGACCGATCTGTCGGCCGGGCTGGCCAGCGTGGGAAACCGCAAGACGCCGTTTCCGTTGCCGCACGGCCGAGGGCCGAGGCTCATCACGGCGGATCGGGCATCGATCCGCGCGGCATGCCGAAGGGGCGCGACATCGTCGATGCAGTATGACCATATCGACCCTATCAAGTTCAAGACGCGTAACTTCCGGTAGCGCTTCCGGAGGCCACTTCAGCAGCATGTTGTGCACACTTTTGTCGGACCCTGTTAACTGCCGATTGGCAGCAGGTCACCCCGTGCCGGATCCCAAATGTCGTCGCTCTCAAGCGCAACGACTGCCCGCACCCTTTTTAAGTCAGCGAGCACCTCCACCGCCGGACGCCGCCCCGTTTCCTGAGCCGCGGCGTAACGGGTGTATTTGTGACTGTCCGGCTCAAACCACTTCAACGATTCCAAAGTAGCCATGGCATCGCCCTTGCGGCTGCGCGTGATGCGAATGATCGTGATCCCATCCTCAGCGCTCGCGTCGAATGGAGACACGCTGCCAACGCTTCATCTGCTCTACCCCATCTTTGTTCCAAGGCGGTCGGATCATCTCAATGAGCCCTGCCTCGGGGTGGCCAAAGCATGCATATTTATCGTTCGGCCCCGCATCGAATTATCATCTGCGATGTGGGACTCGATCTTGGGTTGGCGACGGCTTAGCTCCGGGAGTAGACGTCGGACCACTGATAAGTGCCGGACCTTCTCCACAATTTCTCGGCGGACTCATCGTGAACGCTCGATTGGACGTAAATGCGGTTCGCGGAAACGCAGGTCTGGCCGGCATTGCGGAACTTCGCCTGGACCGCACCGTCAACAGCACCGTCAATGTCGGCATCATCGAAGATGATGAAAGGTGCATTGCCGCCGGTTTCAAGGCTGACCTTCTTGATCTGGTCAGAGCACTGACGCATCAGCAGCCGTCCGGCCTCGTTCGAACCGGTAAAGCTGATCTTTTGAATCTTGGAATTGGTGCAGAGTTCACGGCCCACGCGATCACCTTCGGACGCATAGATCCAGGTTGACCACGCCATCGGGAAAGCCGGCCTGATGGCGAGAGCAAACATTGCACCTAGCCACGCCACGATAAGATCGAGCGCGGCTTCGTTGCGTGCGGGTCTGTGGTCAGTGGAGGGCGGAGGAAAAGCGCTCGGCGTGCTCGCCCTCGCGATACCACTGGTTCGCGCCGGCAAGCGCCAGTTTCTGAGGCAAATCGCCGAACAGCTGGTAGAGCCTTACTCTCAGGGCTTGGCATCTATGTCGCCTACGACCGCCACATGCAGCCCGTCGCGTGCGAAAGCGGCTTTGTGGAAGGCGCTTAGATCGGAGGGCGTTACGCTAGTCAGGCTCCCTTGGGCGGTCTCGAATACGGATGCGTGCCGTAGATTCCGCGCCGCCAGGCCAGCTCGGCGATCGCATGAGGTTCCGCGCTCATTGGCAATGATTTCGGAGAGAAGCTGGGCGCGTATGCGGTCGAAAAGTGCTGGTGTAGCCGGCTGCGGGTCCCGCCACCGAGAATGTCGGCCAGCAGTCGAGCGCCGCGGCCTCGCACCAGGGACCGCCCATGAATGACTCATGCGAGGCGTCTCAAGGCTGTCCGCGATCCAGCGCCAGATCTCCGCCTCGCCCGAGGGGCGCAGAGCTGGCCGGTTGTGCAGGAGCCGTAGGCAATATCCGCCTTCCTCGTTCGGATGGGTAACGCTTGCGATACGGAGTCTTGACTTTGGCAGTCGCTCTGTGACATTACCTATATAAAGTTCTAAAGAAGGCGATATGGATCATGCATAGGTCACAGAGACCCGAATGAAGGCAACGTATAAACGCACCTATTCGCGCTACGCGATGGAAGCGCTTGGCCTTTTCGGTAAGACCATCCGGCTTGGCCGGATGCAGCACCGGTTAACCGCACAGGAGTTAGCCGAGAGAATCGGTGTTTCACGCAGCACCCTGCAGCGCATCGAGAAGGGCGATCCCAAAGTCGAAATCGGACTGATGTTCGAAGCTGCTGCCATTGTCGGTGTGAAGCTGTTCGATGCCGACGGCAAGGGCATCACAGCCCTCACAGGCCGCATGGACGATCGCATCGCGCTGCTGCCGAAGCACGTCTACAAGGCCAGCAAGCAGATCGTCGATGAGTTCTAAGGTCCCCAAGTACGACGAAGCCTATGTCTGGGTCTGGCTGCCGGGCGAGACCGCGCCGGTTGTCGCCGGGCGGCTATATGCCCATGACGGACTCGTCAGCTTCAACTATGGCAGGAGCTTTCGTGAACTGGGCAGCGCGATCCCGCTTTATCTCCCGGAACTGCCCCTGAAGGCAGGCGAATTGCCTTTGCTTCCTGGCCTAACCATGCCGGGATGCATCCGCGATGCTGCCCCTGATGCCTGGGGACGACGGGTTATCCTAAACCGCAAATTCGGTGTGAAGGGCGATGAAATCGCGCGGCTCGATATTTCAGAACTGACGTTCTTGCTGGAATCAGGCTCGGACCGCATCGGCGCGCTCGATTTTCAGTTTTCGCCCACGCATTACGAGCCGCGCGCACTGGCCAATGCCACTCTCGAAGAGCTTGTCCAATCGGCGGAGCGGGTAGAGAAAGGTATTCCGCTCACCCCCGAATTAGATCAGGCGCTGCATCACGGCAGCTCGATCGGCGGCGCAAGGCCAAAGGCGCTGATCGAGGATGACGCCGTCAAGCATGTCGCGAAATTTTCCTCGTCTGCCGACCTTTACAGCGTCGTCAAAGGAGAATTCATAGCCATGCGGCTTGCCGCCTTGTGCGGCATCAGAGCGGCATCCGTCTCGCTCGTTCGCGCCGCAGGCAACGACGTGTTGCTCGTCGAGCGATTCGACCGGATCAAGGTCACGGGCGGCTGGCAACGCAAATCCATGGTCTCAGCGCTGACGATGCTCGCGCTCGATGAGATGATGGCGCGTTACGCCAGCTACCAGGATTTGGCGGAGATCATTCGCCACCGATTCACCGCGCCGTCGGAAACTCTGCGCGAGTTGTTCAGCCGCATTGTCTTCAACATACTTTGCGGCAACACCGACGATCATGCCCGCAACCATGCGGCATTCTGGGACGGGGCTAAGCTCACCCTCACGCCTGCGTACGATATTTGTCCGCAGGCCCGCAGTGGCCAGGAGGCCAGCCAGGCCATGCTCATCAGCGGCAATAACCGCATGAGCCGGATAGCGTCCTGCCTTGAAGCGGCGCATCACTTCCTGCTCAGCGCGCCGGAAGCTCTTGCGATTGTTGAAGGCCAGCTCCGATGCATTGCGGAGAATTGGCCGCGTGTCAGCGAGGAAGCTACGCTATCCGGCATAGATCGCAATCTGTTCTGGGGCCGACAGTTCCTCAATCCCTACGCTTTTACGGCGCTGGAAGGAAGCGCCGACGTTCTCCGCGCTCTGGCTGACGAACTACGCAACAGTGTTCACGCCTGATCCGGCGCTGGATTTCGGACAAGCTCGGCAAGCGCAAGACGCCACAATATGGACAACCCTTGCCGTGCCAGGACGAAGATTGAACAAACGGCTCTTCAACAGTGACAACGTGCACTGCGGAGAGATGTTGAGCTGACACCGCAAAAGACCAAGACGCGCGACTTCCCGCGATACAACTCCACATAACTGAGCGTCTACAAGCGGTGCAGCCAGCCAAACATCCAGCCATCAAAGCGATGATCGTCTGATCTTTTGCCGATGACATCACGTGGGGGAAGACTTGTTCGAGCGCTTGCCGCTTCATATCGATACCGGCCTGGGCGTAGCGCATCGTTAGTTCAGCCCGAGTGGCCTGGCCATCGACTGATGGTGGCGATGTCAACACCCGCCTTGACGAGGTGGATGGCCGTCGTGTCCCGCAAAGGGCGATGATGGATGCTCTTTTCCGCCATGGTGGTTCCTTCGCCCGCAGCCATGTGTGCGCAGCAAGTATCGAACACCGAACCGGGTGAGCAGTGTGGGGCGGTCGTTGCTTTGCTCGGCGGGACAGGGCGATACCAGACGAAGGTCACAATCGAAGATTCAGGATCCCTGAACTCGTGCATCCGTATTGAACATCAGCGAAAACAGAGCGTAATCCCGCTGTCCAGAAGGCGTGCGGCGGTCGATACGCGCCAGGACGCTCTTGATTTCCGGGCTCATCGAGATATTCGACAGGTGCCACCCACGCGCCCTCTTGAAGGGAAGTGTCACCACCAGTTGCAGCGTATCCTAATATTCGGGGTGCTCCGAAATCAGGAACCGCGCAAAGGCATGCATCGCCGCCAGCCTTGCATTGCGGGTCGCAACTGCCACGCTCGACCTCAAGTGATGTGAGAAAGCTGCCCATCCTGTCGGTATTGATGTCGGAGACCGCTTCTTTCAAGAATATCTTCCCGCTCTCCCGCGGCATGAGCCCGTGGCATGCTTCGGCCCAATGCTGTGGATTGATGTTTCTTCATGCCACAACCTCGCTGACGAGACCGCCGAAAGCCCCTTCAAAGCGGTCGGTGGCGATCTCTCGCAGCTTTGGAAGGTAGTGCATTGATTTTTCGTGGAATGGGGACCCTGTTTAAAGGGTGATTTTCGTCCAAACGGGACCCCTTAACGATGGGGTCATCAAGATGCCTCCGGCTTGATCGGAGGCATTTGTGTTTTGGATGTTGGTTTTAGAGACGATTGCAAAGATACGTCGGCTGTCGCTGGTCCAGGGGAAGTCGATCAAGGCGATCTGCCGTGAGCTGAAGATGTCGCGCAAGGTGGTGCGCAAGGTCCTGCGTTCTGAGGAGACGCAGTTCCGCTACGAGCGCAAGCACCAGCCCTATCCCCGCATGAGAGCTCGGCGTGAGACGCGGGACCGGCTGCTGTCGGCGAATGCGGCCAAGCCGCAGCGGGAGCGGCTGCCGGTCGCTTCGACGGCTTCCATTGCATTCCCCCGTCGGTGTCGAAGACCTGCACGGTGCGCTTCGACAACAACAAATACTCGGTGCTGTCGAGTGCCGTCGGTCGGCCCATCGAGATCCATGCTTATGTCGATCGGATCGCATCCGCCAGAGGATGGCGTGGTCGTGGGAGAACACGTTCGCTCCTTTGGCCGCAACGAGGTCGTCTACGATCCCTGGCACACGGCGCGCGCCGTTCCTTGGCTGGGTCGTGCGGTCGGCAATGGAGAAGGTGCGGCGCAGCTCAAGGCGGTTGATGACGTCGACCGGCAGATGGTGTTGATCCTCACCTGGGTGCTGACCGACGGATTGAGCGCGGTCGAGGCCGCCTGTCAGGAAGCCATCGAGCACGGTGCATCGTCGGCGCCGGTGATCCTCAACATCCTGGCCCGCAGCCGCGATCCGGCGCCGGGCACGATCCTTTCCATTCCCCAAGCGCTGAAGCTAGCTCACGAGCGGTCGCCGACTGCACCCGCTATGACAGTCTCAGGAGGACAAACAGCCATGGAACGCACCGAGGTACTGGAACTGATGGGAGCGCTGAAGCTCTACGGAATGCGCAGAGCCTATGACGAGATCATGGGCGCGTCGCCATCAAGCGACGGCACGAGCCGCCCAGGATTGTCGGTGATCTCTTGCAGGCCGAGATATCGGAGAAGCAGGCCCGCTCCATCAAATACCAGTTCGCTGTCGCCAAGTTGCCGCTGGCCAAGGACATCGACGACTTCGACTTCGCCGACACGCCGGTCACCCCCTGATGCGCGATCTCGCCCGGCCGCGCCTTCGTCGCCGATCAGCGCAACATCGTCCTGGTCGGCCGCCTTCACGGGTCACCCAACTCGCGCGGAAGGTCGACCGCATTGCGACGGGCGCGTGTCGACTTCCCAACAATGTCAGACAGGAGACGCAACGCTATCGGAGCGATCGCATTGCCCGAAACGATTTTCCCAGTTGGCACGACAATTGCGGTCCTATGCGCAAAAGCAAACTAGACCTGAGAGCCGCACCGCATGAATGTAGCCTCCCAATATCTGCCGCTTGTGGCGCATCACGAAGCCGGGCACGCGGTGGCCGCCATCGTTTTGCACCGTCAGACGTTCGACGACGACCGTGAACTCCCTGCTTTCTCAAGTGTTAGTATTTACCCCGACGTCGGTGACGGAGAGTGCGGTGGTGTTGTCGAAGGCGCGGGTTTTTATTCAGCGCAAGGATTCACCTCGAAGCGAAAGCCGATTTTCGAGGACGATATGGATCGATGTTTGGAACGCGATGATGCGATCCGGGAGATAGTTGCGTGTCTGGCAGGTCCTTTTGCAGAATCCGCATTCGAAGGCTATCTGGACCCGCGCGATATGGCGATGAATGCGTCCGATGGGAATGAGGGGAGCAGCGACTACGCGGATGCCAAGCGAATCTATGGTGAGTTGCGGTTCCTGATGCCGCGCCGCCCCGATTGGGGGCGGATCGAAGATTGCACGGCCCGGCTAGTACTCGATCACTGGTCGGCCATCGAAGCATTGGCCGCGCATTTGCTGGTCAAGCATGATCTCCAATTCGATGAGGCTCTGACGATTGTTGCGCCGCATCTTCCGCCATGCCAGCAGCTACGCCGCCAGAGCGTCATCCGCAGCCTGCTTGATCAGCCATTCGATGTGATTTGACCACATCTGCAACACCTCGCGCTTCTCCTTGACGTTGCTATAGAGATTGTAGATTTCGCCAATGTCTGTCAAGGACGCCGCCTTGTGATTCAGTATGTGCTCGATGACGTGTGGCAATACCTGCCGCCTGCCGAGATTTGTCGCGAGCGTCCTGCGCAGATCGTGAAGGGTCCAGTTCTCCAAAGCCACCCCGTCAGTATTGACCTTGCCGTCTAGAGCCTTCTTGCCCTTCGCGTAGCCTGAGAAGTGGCTTCTTTCGTTGCCCCTCGCAGGGAAAAAAACGTGTCATTGGTCTTCGGTACCGTCTGGGGGACCGACACCGCCAGTGTGGACAGCGGAATAAGCGTAGGCTCTTCGTTCTTCGTGCGGTCACCCGATAGTTCCATGTTCCGGCTTCAAGGTTGAGGACCAACGCATCGCGGCAACTTCCGTACGCCTCTGTCCGGTCAGAATGAGCAGCTTGACGATGGAGCCGAACGAATAGCCGATATCGCCCGGTTCGGGCTCACAGCCCGTTCATATAGCCGCCAGTTCGGCATCGTTCACCACTCGCTTGCGCTTGACGATCGGGGCCGGATCCGGATTTTCCAATCCCTCGCGGGGAAACCGCGGATGAGCCGTTGCGGCGGTTTGCGACACCAGTTGAAAAATGCCCGCATACACCAGAAGGCCGTGTTAGCCGCTTGCGGGTGACCCCCGGCGACGATCTTCTTTGTGATGTTAGCAATGTCGGTGTCGATCACATGGTGGATAGAGCGACTCCCGAGGGCAGGCACAAGATACCGGTTCAGGCTGGCCTCGACCAGTGCGGTGTTTTGAGGGTCGTTACTCGGCGGCCTGGAGGTGACCGCCATCGCCGTCCTCGGTATCGTCAGCGCTGATATGCGCCTGATCGGCAAGGAAGGCTGGCAGTTCCGATGGAGCTATGCTGGAATTTGGGTGACGAGGCTGATCAAGCGGCGCTCTGCGGCTTCGTTTCGATGACCTGGATTCCGTCCAGGAACCGGCACCTGCGATGAGTTTCGGCAACTGATTTTGTCCTTTCAATCGTCGCCACTTCCTGGCCGCGGCCAACAGCTTGAAGACCATCAGCTGGGCGGTTTTCGAGGATAGCGAGCCCTTGGTACGCACCGTGCGATAGCGAACGGTTGCAAAGACGCTTTCGATGGGATTGGACGTTCGCAGATGATCCCAGTGTTGGGCGGGGAAATCGTAGAGCGCCAGCGACGCAATATGATCTTTCGTCAGGCAGTCGACCGCCTTGGCATACGCCTCGGCCTCCATCTCGATCGCATGTGCAAGCAATTTGCGCGCGCCGCTGCGAAGTACATCCGTCAGGGTATCATCGATTTCGTCGGGCTGACGAAGGCGAACAATGTGTTGATAGTCTCGTTCATGGCGTATCACTCTCCTTGAGAGGTACTGGCAGGCTTCATCACCCGCCTCGATACGCCGCTCTCCTCAAGCCGCCATCATCCAGTTTCCGCCATGGCTCCCCCTGATTGATCCGCTTCACCTGTGCAACTGCACAGGCTGCCCTAGCGGGGAGATTGGCCTCCAATGGCGAAAACTTGCCGCAGGAGACCCTCCGATGACCGTGCCTATGGCGCCGCCGCTACGACAACTTGCCGACAAGCAGCGTGCGATCCACTGCCGCGCTACTGCGCCTTCAAGGGACGTCTGGATCGCGACGCAGGAGCCGATGACCGTTACGGGATCAATTCCAGGTCGCGCTGGCCGTCGCTGTGCCAGTTCGACGGTCTGGTGGCAATTTGGGCACATCTTCTGTCGCCGACAGTGGCGATGGCTGACGCTTCAACGAAACGGGGTCTTCGACGTCTGCTGCCTTCGCCGATGCTTTGCGAAGTGGCATAATGTTTCGACTCACGCAGGCGCGGGCAGGGGATGTCAGTCATGAATCTCCTGACTGGCGCGGATCAGGCCGATTGGCGGGATGAAAGATCATACGACTACACCGCTGGCCTGACGCTGCGGGAGTGGGCTTGGGAGTTCTTACGCCGCAATCCAGCGTTCCAGCGCGATCTGACCGCTGCGCGCCAGCATTGCAAGACTTGGTCTCTCCAATCCTTTCTCGATATGGTCGCGTCGGCCGGCGACCTGTCACGCTGGGGTGTTCTGTTTCGCGGAGTCTTGTGGCCGCGCTTCGGTCGTATTCTGGTGTCCGCTCTGGTGCGTCCATGTGCTGCCGGTCATTGCGGAACGGTTGCCTGCCTCGTCGCCGACACCGCCGTTCGAACTCTCGGCATTGCCCTGTCGTGCAATCGTCCTGCTGGCGCCCGACAAGAGCCAGCATGTTCTTCTTCGCAATGCGGACCACGCGCTGCAGCTCGCCGTCTCGGGCGCGAATATCCTCCACCCTGTTTGCCTGCATACGCAAGCCATCTGGCCCGCGGTGCTTTTAAAGCATCGACTGAGGGGACTGGAGTGCCTCAATGCTCTCAGTCTAGGGCAACAGTTGCCCCCCCGCTTGTTTGCGCCGGAAAAGCGCGGCGTTCGTTTGTCCTTCGTTCTTCGTGCGCTCGACGGTTCGCTCGCCGGAGCACCTCATCGCGAGCTCGCCGAAGTTCTCATCGGTCAACGGCGCGTCCATGCCGACTGGGCGGATCCTCGCGATCATCTGCGCGACCGCATCCGTCGGGCCGTCTCGCGTGGCCGCGCGCTCATGAATGGTGGCTACAGAGATTTCCTAATTTGAAAAGCGACAGTCCGCGCTGTGCGTCGGTGGATGAACGTTCGCTCGCAGCTGTACCCGTCACCAACAGTTCGCCCGCCGACAGGACTGCATGGCGCCTTGCAAGTGCGCTCTGGTCTAGCTTGTCGATGCCGAAATGAGATGGGCGAGGGTGCCAAGGCGGTGGTTCATTAGGGCCGGCCTCGACCTGGACGCACATCATTGGTCGGAAAGCGGCGTGCACCGCAATGTCGCCATAGCAGCCAAGATCCTTTGAGGCCGGACCTGCAGTCCTGTTGGACCGGCGGGTGCAACAATATGGAGGGATCTGAGGCCTCACACCGTTCCCTGGTCGACAGCTCGGTCAACATAGCACCCACCGCTTTATTATGGAAATGGTGTGCCTGGAGTGCAGCGAGTAGCGGCTTGCTGCGCACTGTCCTAAGAATAGCAGTCATGACCCGTCTGGGGTTCTGCAACACGACGATTCAACCGCTTGGGCATTGTCGCATATCCCACAATGTAGAATGCGCAACAGGGCAAAAGCTGATCCATCGGCGGTTTATCAATGCTTTTTGGCTTGGCACGGCACATGCAACGCAATCGGCAAAAGGCGCACGAACTGAGTGGCCCATCGGCCCTAGGAGCGCTGACTTATGCCCTCCCAAGGCATGTCCGGCCCGACAGCGAGCTCAGTCTCCTGCCGGGCATCCGTGTTTCAGGTCAACGGCGTTTGGAACTTCCAATTAGGTGGCGGCATTGACCGCAGGCCGCCCCCCGGTGGGGCGGAGAGACAGTGCAGCAGGTTTCAAATCCCGCCCATGCAAAGATATTTCATTTCCAGATAGTCCTCGAGGCCATGACGGGAACCCTCCCGCCCGATGCCGGATTGTTTGATCCCGCCAAACGGTGCCGCCTCCGAGGACATGCGTCCCGTGTTGATGCCAACCATGCCATATTCCAGAGCCTCTGCCACACGCCAGACCCGCTTCAGGTTTGAGGCATAGAAGTATGCGGCGAGGCCGTAGATCGTGTCATTGGCCTCGCGCACGACCTGATCCGCATCGTTGAAGCGAATGATCGGCGCGAGCGGCCCGAATGTCTCCTCTTGCGCGACTGCCATGACGCTGGAAATCTCGGTGAGGACCGTGGGTTCGAAAAACGTGCCATTCTTGCCGATACGCTGGCCCCCGCATCGTATTGTGCCGCCTTTCGCAATGGCATCTGCGACGTGAGACTCGATCTTGGCCAGAGCATGCTTGTCGATGAGCGGTCCGATGTCCACTCCGGCATCGAATCCGTCGCCAACCGACAAGTGCCGGATTCTTTCCACGAATTTCTTGACGAACTCATCGTGAACGCTCGATTGGACGTAAATGCGGTTCGCGGAAACGCAGGTCTGGCCGGCATTGCGGAACTTCGCCTGGACCGCACCGTCAACAGCACCGTCAATGTCGGCATCATCGAAGATGATGAAAGGTGCATTGCCGCCGAGTTCAAGGCTGACCTTCTTGATCTGGTCAGAGCACTGACGCATCAGCAGCCGTCCGACCTCGGTCGAACCGGTGAAGCTGATCTTTCGAATCTTGGAATTGGTGCAGAGTTCACGGCCCACGCGATCACCTTCGGACGCATAGATCAGGTTGACCACGCCATCGGGAAAGCCGCCCTGATGGGCGAGGGCGAACATTGCGCCAGCCACGAGCGGCGTCTGTTCAGCGGGCTTGAGCACGATTGTGCAGCCCGCAGCCAAGGCCGGCGAGATTTTGCGCGCCACCATGGAGGCCGGGAAATTCCATGGCGTGATCGTGCCAACAACGCCGATGGGCTGCTTGATCACTAGCATTCGGCGGTCTGTCGAGGGTGCCGAGATCGTCTCCCCATAGACGCGATTGGCCTCCTCGGCATACCATTGCAGATACGCCGCCGCATGCGATACCTCTGAAATGGCTTCGGCAAGCGGCTTGCCCATTTCCGCAGTCAGAATCGCGGCGAGATCGCCTGCATGGTCGATGATCAGCTGATGCCATCGCCAAAGAACGTCGCTACGTTCTCGGGCCGTCAACGCGGCCCATCCCGACTGCGCAACATAGGCCTTGTCTACCGCAGCACGTGTCTCCTCCACGCCCATATCGGGAAGCTCTGCCAAAACTTCGCCGGTCGACGGATTGACGACCTCGAACGTCTTATTGCCAACTGGTCTGCCGAGTGCCGGCAGGCGGTCGATGGCTCCAAACAGGTGCGGGGATTTCAGACGGCGGATCATCGGCAGGCACAGGGGCAATACCGGATTCCTCCTCAACGCAGCGAACATCCAGGTCGACAGGCCGTCAGTGTGTATTCTGCACCAGTGGGTTCGTCGTAGGGCCTCGGCAAAGCAGCTGGTAGACCACGCTAGCCCGATGAAAAGACAGCAGTTTCGTTAGTTTGAGTGCCCGCGGTTCATCAATTGATGGATTAAGCAGTCGGATGTTTGCTTCATCCACCATGCCTGCTGGTGGCATGCGACTGAATTCTGCAAAAAGGCGGCATACATGCTGAGGAGCGCCATTTCGGCGAGAGGCCGCCGGACCGCCAATGCCGCGCAAGGTCGGCGAAAACGACTCCGCGCGTCTGCATGATCTGCTTGGCCCACGGGCCTCCAACGCTCTTCCCACGAGAAGCCCCGATGAAGAAGGAAGGTGTGATGAGTTTCTTTACTCATCCTTGCCGCCCAGCGGCGGGCCGACCACCAAAATGGCGGGCTCGGCCGAAAGCAGCTTTTTGGCCGCCGCCTTGACCTGTTTGAGCGTCACCCGACCGATGCTGCGGGCGCGACGCTGGTTGTAGTCGACGTCGGCCTTGTGAATCTGCAAATCCAGGAGCCGGTCTGCAATCGAGCGGGTCGAGCCCAGTTGGTCGATGGCATAGGCGCCGATCAGGTGCTTCTTCGCCGCCTTGAGCTCGGCCCCGGTCGGTCCTTGCTGCGCCATCTGCTTTACCACATCTCGCACGATGCTCAGTGTTTGGGCAGCGCAGTCCGAGCGTGTCTCTGTCGTAACCAGAAGCGAGTCAAGGGTTAGTTCAGAGCTGACGTGATAGGCAAGGCCGCGTTTTTGACGTACCTCCTCGTAAAGGCGGGAAGTCAAGTATGAGCCGCCAAGGATGTCGTTCAGCAGCACGGCCGCGTAGAAATCCGGCGCGCTAGGCTTCACGCCAGGCCAGGCCAACGTCAGCGAAGTCTGCGGCAGGTCGTAGTTCTCCTCCACCAGTTGACCGAGTTTCGGCGCGACATCGTAGACGGGGACGAGGGTTTGTTGCTCAGGCAAATCACCAAACAGCTGGTCAAGCCTTTCCCTCAACGTGTTCGCGTCAATGTCACCCACCACGGCAATATGGAGCCCGTCGCGAGCGAAAATGGCCTGGTGGAAGGCGCGGAGGTCGGACGGCGTGATGCCGGGGAGGCTCTCTTTTGTGCCTTCTCCCGGCCTTGAACAAGGATGCGCGCCATAGATCGCGCGCAGCCATTTGCGCTGAGCGATGGCGTTAGGGTCTCGCT
>NZ_RZRK01000249.1:0-7545 GCF_003997835.1 Mesorhizobium sp. M7A.F.Ca.CA.004.12.1.1 | reverse complement strand
CCGCGACCTCTCTGTTGTCCGTCACCTTCATCGGCACGATACGGCCGTTGCAGACGATCGCGTGGCGCTCCGGATTCAACCCTTCGGTCTTGACCTGCAGCCGTTCGACCGAGGAATCGACGAAACGCACGGTGCCGCCGATCGCGCCTTGCTCGCCCATGACATGCCAGGGTTCGAGCGCCTGCCGCAGTTCCAGCTTGATGCCGGCATGCTGAACCTGACCGCAGAAGGGGAAGCGGAATTCGAGCTGGGCGTCGAACCATTCGGGCCTGAATTCGAAGCCGTTGAGCTTGAGGTCGTCGAGCACGTCGAGGAAATCGGCCCAGACATAATGCGGCAGCATGAAACGATCGTGCAGTGAGGTGCCCCAGCGCACGAAGCGGCCATCGAGCGGGCTCTTCCAGGCACGGGCAATGATCGCCCTGACAAGCAGTTGCTGCGCGAGGCTCATGCGTGCATTGGGCGGCATCTCGAAGCCGCGGAATTCGACCAGTCCCAGCCGACCGGTCGGTCCGTCCGGCGAAAACAGTTTGTCGATGCAGATTTCCGAACGATGCGTATTGCCGGTGACGTCGGTCAACAAATTGCGGAACAGCCGGTCGACCAGCCATGGCAAGGGTGCGTTGCCCCGGTCCGGATGCGGTACCTGCGCCATCGCGATCTCAAGCTCGTAGAGCGAGTCGTGACGCGCCTCGTCGAAGCGTGGCGCCTGGCTGGTCGGCCCGATGAACAGGCCGGAGAACAGATAGGACAGCGACGGATGGCGCTGCCATTGCAGCACCAGGCTCTTCAGCAGGTCCGGCCTTCGCAGGAAGGGGCTGTCATTGGGTGTCGCACCGCCGACCACGACATGGTTGCCGCCGCCGGTGCCGGTGTGGCGGCCGTCAATCATGAACTTGTCGGCGCCAAGCCGTGTCTGCCGCGCTTCCTCATAGATCGCCGTCGTCGTCGCCACGCAATCCTGCCAGTTGGAAGCAGGATGGATGTTGACCTCGATGACGCCGGGATCAGGCGCGACGCGGATGACGTTGAGGCGCGGATCGTGAGGCGGGCCGTAGCCCTCGATATGCACGGGAAGGCCGATCGCCTTCGCCGCGTTCTCGGCCGCAGCGACCAGTTCGAGATAGTCTTCCAGCGCCTCGACCGGCGGCATGAACACGCAAAGCCGCCCATCGCGCGGCTCGACCGAAAGCGCGGTGCGCACCGCGCCGCCGATCTCGGTGATCTCTTGTTCGACCCGGTCCTGCTGGCCGGTCGCAGCGGTGAACGATGCCGCTTGCTGGCGGCGCGCCATCTCGTCGGCGCCTTCCAGTTCAGCCGGAGCCGCCGAGGACAGGATGGCTTCACGCGTGGGCAGCGGTCCGCGTGGCAGCGACGGATCGACCGGCACGATGTAGGGGAATTGCTCCGGCGGCACATAGGGCAACGTGCCGAGTGGCAGGCGGTAGCCGACGGGTGAGTCGCCGGGTACCAGGAACAGCCGGCCGCGCCGCGTCTTCCATTTTTCCGAGCGCCAGCGCGGATCCGATGCCTGGCTATTCCAGCGCTGCACCGGCAGCACATAGCCGGACGGCTTGGTCAGCCCGCGTTCGAACACTTTCGCCATGCGGCTGCGTTCTTCCGGGTCCTCCAGCCTGGAGTTGGACGGATCGACATTGTCGGGCAGCTTGCCTTCCTTGAGCAGCCATTCGGCCGGATCCTCATAGGCTTCGCTGACCATGGTCTTGTCGATGCCGAGTTCGCCGGCAATCGCGGTGAGCAGGCTTTCGGCCTGCTTCGGGCCGATATCGGCCTCGCTCTTTTCGCGTGCGATCAGGGACGGATCGCTCCACACTGGCTGGCCGTCGGCACGCCAGTAGAGCGAAAAGGTCCAGCGCGGCAGGCTTTCGCCCGGATACCATTTGCCCTGGCCGTAGTGGAGAAAGCCGCCGGGCGCGAAGCGCTCGCGCAGTTTACGGATCAGTTCGTCCGCCTTTTCGCGCTTGGTGGGACCGACGGCGGCGGTGTTCCACTCGGCCGACTCGAAATCGTCGATCGACACGAAGGTCGGCTCGCCGCCCATGGTGAGCCGCACGTCCCCGGCCGCGAGAGCGGCATCGACCTTGTTGCCCAACGCATCGAGAGCCTGCCAGCTTTCGTCCGAGAACGGCTTGGTGATGCGCGGATGTTCGGCGATGCGGTCGACCCGCATCTCGAAGCCGAATTCGACATTGGCGAAGCTTGCCAAGCCGGAAATGGGAGCCGCGTTGCGGAAATGCGGCGTCGCCGCCAGCGGCACATGGCTTTCGCCGGTGAGCAGGCCAGAGGTCGGATCGAAGCCGATCCAGCCGGCGCCGGGAAGATACACCTCGCACCAGGCATGCAGATCGGTGAAGTCTATCGCCGTTCCCGGCGGACCGTCGAGTGCTACCAGATCGGGCTTCAGCTGGACCAGGTAGCCGGAAACGAAGCGCGCGGCGATGCCGAGGTTGCGTAGGATCTGCACCAGCAGCCAGCTCGAATCCCGGCACGACCCTTTTTTCGCGGCCAAGGTCTCTTCCGGCGAGAACACGCCGGTTTCCATCCGCACGATATAGGCGATCTCGCGCTGCAGCCGAGCATTGAGGTCGACGAGGAAATTGACGGTATTGGGAGCGCTGCGATCAATGGTGTTCAGCAGCGCCGACAGCAGCGGTCCCGCCGGTTCCGGCGTGCGATAGATGGCGAGATCGTCGCGGATTTCTTCCGGATACTCGAATGGAAACGCCTCGGCCGACGGCTCGACGAAGAAATCGAACGGATTGTAGACCGTCATGTCGGCGACGAGGTCGACCTCGATCTTCAACTCCGTCACCGGCTCCGGAAACACGAAGCGGGCTAGGAAGTTGCCGTAGGGGTCCTGCTGCAGATTGACGAAGTGGTTGGCCGGCTCGACCTTGAGCGAATGGCTCAGCACCTTGGTGCGGGAATGCGGCGCCGGCTGCAGCCTGATGATCTGGGGCCCGAGAACCACCGGCCGGTCGTACTTGTAGTGGGTCAGGTGGTAGACAGCTGCCAGAATTGCCATGGAGCCCCGGAATTCAGCGTTTCAAACGATTTCGCTGAACCCTGACACATCTGGCGACCATTCTCCAAGCAGAGATGTTGCGGTGCACCTAATTTAAGCAACGGTTGCCGGCTCAGAAAAACGCCTGTATCCCCGTCTGCGCCCGTCCCAGGATCAGCGCATGCACGTCATGCGTGCCTTCATAGGTGTTGACCGTCTCCAGATTCTGCGCGTGGCGCATGACGTGGTAGCCGATCTGGATACCGTTGCCGCCATGCATGTCGCGGGCCTGGCGGGCGATGTCGAGCGCCTTGCCGCAATTGTTGCGCTTGACGATCGAGATCATTTCCGGCGCCATCTTGCCTTCATCCAGCAGTCGCCCGACGCGCAAGGATGCCTGCAGCCCAAGCGCGATCTCGGTCTGCATATCCGCCAGCTTCTTCTGGTAGAGCTGCGTGCCGGCCAGCGGCTTGCCGAACTGCTTGCGATCGAGACCGTATTGGCGGGCGCGGTGCCAGCAATCCTCGGCGGCGCCCATCGAGCCCCAGGAAATGCCGAAGCGAGCCCGGTTGAGGCAGCCGAACGGTCCGCCAAGGCCTTTTGCGTTGGGCAGCAGCGCGTCTTCGCCGACCTCGACGCCTTCCATCACCACCTCGCCGGTGATCGACGCCCTCAGCGACAGCTTGCCGCCGATCTTCGGCGCCGAAAGCCCCTTCATGCCCTTTTCCAGCACGAAGCCACGGATCTCGTCCTTGCCGTTCTCGCCCTTCAGCTTCGCCCAGACGACGAACACGTCGGCGACCGGCGCGTTGGAAATCCACATCTTCGAACCGGACAGCTTGTAGCCGTTGGCTGTCCTCTCGGCGCGTGTCTTCATGCCGCCCGGGTCGGAGCCGGCATCCGGCTCGGTCAGGCCAAAACAGCCGATCCACTCGCCGCTGGCAAGCTTGGGCAGGTACTTCCTGCGCTGTTCGTCCGAGCCATAGGCGTAGATCGGGTACATCACCAGCGACGACTGCACTGACATCATCGAGCGATAACCCGAGTCGACACGTTCGACTTCCCGCGCGACCAGCCCA
The DNA here is from genome assembly GCF_003997835.1 of Mesorhizobium sp. M7A.F.Ca.CA.004.12.1.1. Lineage (NCBI taxonomy): Bacteria > Pseudomonadati > Pseudomonadota > Alphaproteobacteria > Hyphomicrobiales > Phyllobacteriaceae > Mesorhizobium > Mesorhizobium sp. M7A.F.Ca.CA.004.12.1.1. The sequence continues at coordinate 3,441 of NZ_RZRK01000249.1, read as the reverse complement.
TAGGTGACGTAGTTCGCGCCAAGCCCGCCGAATTCCTCGGGGATGTTGATGCCGAGCAGGCCGGCCTCGCCCATTTCGCGGAAGATCGCGGCATCGAAAGTTTCGTTGAGGTAGGCGTCCTCGATCCGCGGCGCCAGTCTGTCGGCGGCGAAGGCGGCCGCGCCGTCGCGCACCATGCGCTCGTCTTCCGAAAGCTGGCCCTCGATCAGGAACGGATCTTCCCAGACGAATGCGTTCTTGTCGGCGGCCATCGCGTTTCTCCCAAACCAATGCATGTCGCTCAAAACGATGACATGCATGAAGCAAAATGTTGGCCCGTTCTATCGGCCTGCGCCTCGAAAAAATCAAACGAAATTGATTCACCGATCAATGAGCTCTAGGAATGGGTCATGAGTGTCCAACGCCGCCTTTTGCCCAACATAAGCGCCCTTGCCGCCTTCGAGGCTGTGGCCCGGCTGGGCAGTTTCACCGCTGCCGCCCAGGAGCTCGATTTGACCCAGGGCGCAGTCAGCCGGCAGATCAGATCGCTTGAAGACCAATTCGGCCGCCGGCTGTTCGAACGCGACAGCCGCAATGTCAGGCTGTCGACATCGGGCGAAATCTACGCCGAGGCGGTGCGTTCGGCACTTGGCCAGTTGCGTGACGCAGCCCTTGGATTGATGAGCAATCGGCATAGCGGCATCCTGAACCTTGCCATTCTGCCGACCTTCGGCACGCGCTGGCTGATGCCGATGATCCCCGATTTCGTCGAAAGCAATCCCGATATCACCATCAATTTCGTCACTCGCGTCGGCCGCTTCGACTTTGCCAGGGAGAGGCTGGATGCCGCCATCCACTATGGCCTGCCGGACTGGCCTGAGGCCGACTCGACACTGTTGGTGCGCGAAACCGTGGCGCCGGTCGTGTCGCCCGAATTCCTCGCCGGCCGCGCCATCGCCTCACCGGCCGATATCGGCCGCCTGCCGCTGCTGCACATGGCGACGCGTCCTGGCGCCTGGACCGAATGGTTCGAGCATCAGGGCCTGAGCGCGCCGACCGGGCCCGGCATGCAGTTCGAGCAGTTCGGCACCGCCGCCCAGGCCTGCATGGCGGGGCTCGGCGTGGCGCTGCTGCCGCTGATCCTCATTGCAGGTGAATTGCAGCGCGGCCAGCTGGTGCCGGCGCCAGGCCGGCCCATGCAAAGCCGCAGCGCCTACTATCTCGTCGTCCCACACGACAAGCGAGGCCATCCGCCAGTCGCCAGTTTTCGCGACTGGCTGCTGGGCCAGGTCGAGAAGGAGCCGGCCGTTCTGGCGTGGTAGCTACTTCCGCTTCAGCGCATCCGCCAAGGCAGCACCGAATGCGCCTTGCTGTGCCGGCCGCTCCGGCTGGCGTTGCTGCGGTGCCGGCGAACGTGGTGCCGGCCTGCCGCCACCATTGTCGCGTGGCCCGCCACGCGGTGCGCCACCCTCGCCGCCATCCTTGCGCATGGAAAGCGCGATGCGCTTGCGCTTGATGTCGACGTCGACGACCCGCACCTTGACCACATCGCCGGCCTTGACCACCTCATGCGCGTCCTTGATGAACCGGTCGGCCAGTTGCGAGACATGCACCAGCCCGTCCTGATGCACTCCGATATCGACAAAGGCGCCGAAGGCGGCCACATTGGTGACCGTGCCTTCGAGCAGCATGCCGGGCTTCAGATCCTTGATGTCGTCGATGCCGTCGGCGAAGGTCGCCGTCTTGAAGCCCGGGCGCGGGTCGCGGCCCGGTTTTTCCAGCTCCGCCAGGATGTCGCGCACCGTCGGCAGGCCGAAACGCTCGTCGACGAAGACGCGCGGGTCGAGTGCCTTCAGCGCGGCACTATCGCCCATCAACGACCGCACATCGCGCCCGCAGGCGGCGACGATCTTCTTCGCCACGCCGTAAGCTTCCGGATGCACAGAGGAGGCATCGAGCGGTTCGCTGCCATTGGCGATGCGCAGGAAACCGGCGGATTGTTCGAAGGCCCGAGGTCCGAGCCGCGGCACCTTGAGCAGATCTTTCCGGCTGGCGAAGGGCCCGGTCGCATCGCGATGGGCGACGATCGCGTCGGCCAGAGACGCGCCGAGACCTGAAACGCGCGCCAGCAGTGGCGCCGAGGCGGTGTTGAGATCGACGCCGACGGCGTTGACCGCGTCTTCCACCACCGCCTCCAACGAGCGGCCGAGACGGTACTGGTCGACATCGTGCTGGTACTGGCCGACGCCGATCGATTTGGGCTCGATCTTGACCAGTTCTGCCAGCGGATCCTGCAGCCGCCGGGCAATCGAGACGGCACCGCGCAACGACACGTCGAGGCCGGGGAATTCCGCCGCCGCCGTCGCCGATGCCGAATAGACCGAGGCGCCGGCCTCGCTGACGATCACCTTCAGGGGCTTCGGACCACCATCCGCCGGCATGTCGGACAGCATGTCGGCGACCAGCTTTTCCGTCTCGCGGCTGCCGGTGCCGTTGCCGATCGAAATCAGCTCGACCTTGTGCAGCCGGATGAGCTTGGCGAGCTCCGCCTGCGTGCCGCGCACATCATTCCTGGGCGGGAACGGGTAGACGGTCGTCGTGGTCAGCACCTTGCCAGTGCCGTCGACCACCGCCACCTTGACGCCGGTGCGGATGCCGGGGTCGAGCCCCATAGTGGCGCGCGAACCGGCGGGCGCCGCCAGCAGCAAATCCTTGAGGTTACGGGCGAACACATGGATCGCCTCTTCCTCGGCCCGCTCGCGCAGGTCGCGCATCAAATCGAGAGTCAGGTGCAGCGACAGTTTTATCCGCCAGGTCCAGCCCGCCACCTCCATCAGCCAGCGGTCACCCGGCAGGCTGCCTCCGATGGCATAGGCATTGGCGATCATCCGCTCGACCGGCTTCACCGGCGACGTATCATCGGCATCGACCTCGATGTCGAGCGAAAGCACCTCCTCGTTGCGGCCACGCAGCATCGCCAGCGCGCGATGGCTCGGCACATTTGCCCAGCGCTCGACATGGTCGAAATAGTCGGAGAATTTCGCACCGGCTTCCTGCTTGCCGTCGACCACCCTGGCGCGCATGAAGGCGCGCTCCTTCATGTAGCTGCGCAATTTTCCGACCAGATCGGCATTCTCGGCGAATTGTTCCGACAGGATGTCGCGCGCCCCTTCGAGCGCTGCCTTGGTATCGGCCACCTCTTCGCTGACATAGGCCAGTGCCAGTTCGGCAGGCACCAATGAGCGGTTCGCCAAGATGGCTTCGGCCAGCGGCCCCAGCCCGCGCTCCCTGGCGATCTCGGCCTTGGTCCGGCGCTTGGGCTTGTAGGGCAGGTAGATGTCCTCAAGTTCCGCCTTGGTGCTGGCGGCGACGATCTTGCCTTCAAGCTCCTCGGTCAGCTTGCCCTGTTCGCGGATCGAGCCAAGGATGCTGTCGCGGCGCGCATCGAGCTCACGCAGATAG
>NZ_RZRK01000248.1:0-7567 GCF_003997835.1 Mesorhizobium sp. M7A.F.Ca.CA.004.12.1.1 | reverse complement strand
GTCTACATCAGGGCAATGCGTCGTCGCGCAGCACTTGCCGCCGCCATGGACGAGCGGCTGGCATCGGTCGATGTGCTGGCTCTGCCGACCACGCCGGTGACGGCGCCGACCATCGTCTCGATGGCTGACGACGCCGAGCTGCGCGACCGCACCGAGGGCCTGCTGCTGCGCAACACGCAGGTCGCCAACCAGTTCGATCTCTGCGCGATCTCGCTACCGATGCCGGGCACTCCGCTGCCCGCCGGATTGATGCTGGTGGCGCGCAACGGGCATGACCGGCGCCTGCTGCGGATTGCTGCCGAAATAGAGCAGCTGCTTGGCGCGTGACCAGGGCTGAACTGCCTATCAGTGCGACGAACAGTGCTTGCGTTCGCTGTCCTTGGCGGTCCGCACGATACGGGTCGCGACCAGCCAGGGCAGATTGTACTTCTCGCCGGTGATGGTCTGGGGTGCGGTGCTCGATCGAGCCCCTGACGACGATCTTGCCGGCATAAAGCGCGTCGGAAAGATCGGTTATCGCCTTGTCGGCCTGCGGCAATCCGCTTGGATCGATCGAGACGCCCTTGATGATCGCCCCGGTGGCAAGGTCGAGCACGCTGTTCGACGGGCAGGGCGCCTTGAAGCAGCGCAGTCCGTTGTCGCAATAGACATAACTGCTTTCGGCCGCGAATGACGGCATGGCGCAGAGCGAACAGACGACGACTACCAGGAATGCGAGCCGTGGATCGGCATGGCTCTCAACGTCGCGGAGAATTGGGGCGAAACCGCGATGTGTTACGGGCTCGCCGGAAACCGCCGCCGATAGTGATCGACCACTTCCGGATTGCGCAGATTGACCGGCAGCTTGTTGGCCAGCACCAACAAGGCTTCACCCGCCGCGCCGACGCCCATGCGCATCATCGATTCCTCGGTGATCCCGGCCAGGTGCGGCGTGATGATGACATTGTCGAAGCCGAAATAGGGATGGTTCGACGGCAGCGGCTGTGTCGCAAAAACATCGAGCGCGGCACCGCCGATACGGCGTTTCTGCAATGCCTCGATCAGCGCATCGTCATCGATGACCGGTCCGCGCGACACGTTGATCAGCAGCGCATGCGGCTTCATGCGGGCGATCCGCTCACGGTTGATCAGGCCGCGCGTTTCCGGCGTCAGCGGGCAGCACAGAACGATGATGTCGCTCTGCTCGACGAGAGCGTCGATCGACAGGAAGCCGACCTTGTCCGGCGCCGGCTGCATGCTGCGCGTCGTTGCCACCACCTTCAGGTCGAAGCCGTGCGCCGCGATATGGCCGACCGCCTGGCCAACGGCGCCGAGGCCGACGATGCCGATCGTCTTGCCGGCAAACTCGCTGTTGGAATTGGCGTGCTCGCGGCCGGCAAGCCAGCCTTTGGTGCGCAGGTCGCGGTCAACGACGCGGAAGTTGCGCAGCAAAGCCAGCGCCGCGAACATGACGTGCTCGGCAACCGGGCGGGCATTGACCGCCGGCACATTCGCCACCAGCACGCCGGCGGCCGTCGCTGCTTCCATGGGGATCATGTCGAGCCCGGCGCCATGACGGATTGCCGCCCGCAGCAGCTTTGCGCCGTCGAAAAGCTGTGGTGGCAGCGGCGCGCGCACGATGACGATGTCGGCATCCTTCGCCTCGGCGGCCAGCGTGGCCGGATCGATGGCGGAGGCGACGACGAGTTCTCCGGCGCCGGCCAGCATGGCCGAGGCGCGCGGGTGCAGGGCGTGGGTGGTGAGGATTCGGGTCATGTCGGTCAAGCTTTTTCGAGCGCCGGGCTTTGAGGTTCCTCGCCATGGCCCTCGATCAGGCCTTTCCAGTAGCTCTCAGCCCCTTGCAAATGGGCGCTCATCAGCGCCTGGGCGAGATTGCCATCGCGGCGCAGCAGCGCCTCATAGATCTGGATATGCTCGGCATGCGAGCGCACGTTGCGCTCGGGGTCGTTGAAATAGATCGGCAGGCGCTGCTCGCCCATCATATAGTAGACGCTGCAGACATTGTGGAAGACGCTGTTCTTGGTGGCGCGCACGATCTCGAGGTGGAATTCACGGTCTTCCCTGGCAAGCCCTTCGCCGGCGGCAATGCGCTCTTCCGAAGCTTTCAGTATCTCGCGCAGCCGCTCGAAATTCTCCTCTGTGGCGCGCGAACAGGCAAGTTCGGCCGCCTTGATCTCGTGGATCTTGCGCAGTTCGACCGTTTCGTAGATCTGGATCGGGTCGAGCGGCAGGCCCGCGCGGGCAAAGAGCGCCATGGCCTCCACGCTGGCCTGCTTGGTGTCGATGTAGATGCCGGACTTGGCCCGGCGCTCAACGATGCGCATGGCCTCAAGGATGGCCAGCGCCTCGCGGATCTGGCCGCGGCTGACAGCGAAATGCTCCGCCAGTTCGCGTTCCGAAGGCGTACGGCCGCTCTCCTTGTCCGAATGGGAGAACAGGTAGGCAGCGAGTTCCGCGAGGAGGTTCTTTTCTTTCATCGTCAACCGCGCTGCGCGTGCGCCTCCAGGAATCGCTCCGAAATGGTGAATCCCAGACCCGGTTTTTCCGGGATCGCTATCATGCCGTCCCTGGCTTCGACAGTCTCTTCGACCAGATCGTGGATCATCGGGTTGGCGCCGAGCGAATATTCGACGGTAAAACTCGACGGCGAGGCGGCGCAGACATGCAAGCCTGCGAAAAAACAGGGCGCGCCGGCCCACAGATGCGGCGCAAAGCGCAGATTGAAGGCGCTGGCGATGGTGCCGATCTTCATCGCCTCGCTGATACCGCCGCAGAAGGCGGGATCCGGCTGGAAAATATCGGCGGCTTTCAGCACCGCGAGATCGCGGAAGGCATAGCGTGTCGCCTCGCTTTCGCCGGTGGCGATCGGGACGGCACCTGACGCCCGCACTTCAGCCATGCCGGGCTTGTCGTCGGCGATGATAGGTTCCTCGAACCAGGCGAGGTCCAGATCGTTGACAAGGTGGATGAAGCGCTTGGCCTCGGCCACCGTGTAGGTGCCGTGCGCGTCGACCATCAGTTCGACATCGGGGCCGAGCGCCTGCCGTGCGGCCCGCACGCGGCCGGCCGAAATGTGCGCCGCGCCATCCATGGCGCCAACCCGCATCTTCAGTGCCCTGAAACCGCCCTTGGCGATGTAGGATTTCAACTGCTCGCCGATGGCGTCGGCAGCCGCCCAGCCGCCGGACGCGTAAGCCGGCATGCGATCGAGCTTGCGGCCGCCCAGCAGCCGCCAGACCGGAACGCCAAGCGATTTGCCAAGAATGTCCCACAGCGCGATGTCGACGGCGCTGATGGCAGCGATGCTCATGCCGCGCCGCGCCAGTTGCGGCATGGCGTGGCCGCCGCGCGCGGCGCTGTCGTGGCGCACGCCATTGTAGAGCATCTCCCATATGACGCCGATATCCGCCGGATCGCGGCCGACCAGCTGAGGCCCGACCTCATGGTTCAGCATGTGGACGAGTGCACCGTAGCTGCCGGCACTGCCGGCGGCGTTCTTGCCTTCGCCCCAGCCGACCAGCCCGTCATCGGTTTCGATGCGCAGGATGGCGGCGTCGAAGGTCGTCACCTGACCGAAGTCGCTGCGGTGCTGCCGAGCGGCTTCGATCGGAACGCGGATCCACCAGGCTTGGACGGACTTGATACGCATATTCTTCCCCAGCCCCGCCGCCGGTCAGGGCGGAAGGGCGAATTTCCCAGAGGCAGTCGGCTACTTGATCAGCGGCAGCAACGTTTCGGCGTTGATGCGCATCTGGTCGGTGTAGAATTTCTCGGTGAGCACGCTGGAGCCGTGGTCCTGGATGAACTTCAGCTGCTCGGGCGAGATGTCGACCGGATTGCGCTCGACCATGTCGGGATAGGGGGCTGCCGGCGTCCGGTCGACGGGCGCGACGAACTCATTGGTCAGCGCGCCGTCGTAGCCGATCTCGCGCAAGGTGGCGACGATCTTCGGCCAGTCGATCTGGCCGAGGCCGGCGGCAAACCGGTTGTTGTCGGCGACGTGGAAGTCGAACAGGCGCTTTCCGACCTGCCGGATCGCGTCATGGACGTTAAATTCTTCCATGTGGATGTGGTAAGCGTCGAGGCACACGCCGCATTCGGGGCTGACCGCGTCAGCCAGCGCCAGTGCCTGGGCGCCGCGATTGAACAGATAGGTCTCGAAGCGGTTGAGGGGTTCGACAGCGATCTTGACGCCGACCTTCTTGGCGTGGGTGAAGCATTCACGGGTGGCGTCGACGACCCACTTCCATTCCTCTTCTTCGGTCCCGTCAGGCACCACCTTGCCGACGGTGGCCGGAACCAGCGTGATGATCTCGCCATCGAGTTCGCTGACCATGGTCAGCACGTCCTTGACATACTGAACGGAACGCTCGCGCTGGCCCTGGTTCCTGGCGGCAAGGTTGCGCTCGCCCAGCATCAGGGTCACCGCGCCCCAGCAGCGAATACCATGCTCCTTCAGCAGCGCCCGGGTCTCCTTGGTCTTGTACTGCTCGGGCTCGCCGGAAATCTCGATCGACTCATAGCCGAATTTCTTGATGCGCTTGAGCGTCGTCTCCAAGGGTTCCGCGCGCATCCAGTTGTGCGTCGAAAGATGCATGGTCTGTCCTTCCCAAATCGTCTCTATGGTTCGCCTGCGACATGCATCGCCAAAAGGCGACACAAAGGTTCCTCCCCAAGGCGTTCCCAGCCTTTTTTCGCAAACTGGTTCGACCAATTGGGCCTGAGGCGAGGTCTACAGCAAATTCTCCAGATCGGCAAGAAGCGCTGGGGTGCAACTTTCTCTGTAGATTATTTCATTGATTATATTGAGATATATAGGCCTGCAACAGGTGATTTTGGGGTCTTGATGGCGCATTGCGCGGCTTGACCAAATTTCCACATTTGGTAATACCAGAATGGCGGTGCGTGCAAGCACCCGTTGAGAAAAGACCAAAGTGGCTGGCCCTGCTTCCAATCGGCGCTATGCTCGGTCGAGAGAGAAATGAGGGAGGATGCGATGCCGACGACAATGAAGGGCCCTGGGCTGTTTCTGGCGCAGTTCGCGGGCGACGCCGCGCCGTTCAACTCACTGGCGTCGATCACCAAATGGGCGGCCGGTCTCGGCTACAGGGGCGTGCAGATCCCGACCTGGGACGCGCGGCTGTTCGACCTCAAGAAGGCGGCTTCTTCCAAGGCCTATTGCGATGAGGTGAAGGGCATCTGCGCTGACGCGGGCGTCGAGATCACCGAACTGTCGACGCATCTGCAGGGGCAGTTGGTCGCGGTTCATCCAGCCTATGACGCGCAGATGGATGGCTTTGCGCCGCCGTCGGTGCACAACAATCCCGCAGCCCGGCAGGAGTGGGCTGTCGAGCAGATGAAGTTCGGCGCTAAAGCATCGCGCAATCTGGGCCTGAATGCTTCAGTGTCGTTTACCGGCTCGCTGGCTTTCCCTTACCTCTATCCGTTCCCGCAGCGACCGGCTGGACTCATTGAGGAAGCGTTTGGCGAGCTCGGCAAACGCTGGAAGCCGATCCTCGACGTCTACGAGGACAACGGCGTCGATGTCGGCTATGAAATTCACCCCTCTGAGGACGTGTTCGACGGCGCCACTTTCGAGATGTTCCTCGACGCGGTCGGCGGCCACAAGCGCTGCAATATCAACTACGATCCGTCGCACTTCCTGCTGCAGCAGCTCGACTATCTAGAATTCATCGACATCTATCACGAGCGCATCAAGGCGTTTCACGTCAAGGACGCCGAGTTCAACCCGACCGGCCGGCAAGGCGTCTATTCCGGCTACCAGAGCTGGACCAACCGCGCCGGGCGCTTCCGTTCGCTGGGCGATGGACAGGTGGATTTCGGCGGCATCTTTTCCAAGCTGACGCAGTACAATTATGATTCCTGGGCGGTACTGGAGTGGGAGTGCTGCCTGAAGCATCCGGAGGATGGTGCGGCCGAAGGCGCGCCTTTCATCGAGCACCATATCATCCGGGTGACCGAAAAGGCATTCGACGACTTCGCCGCCGGCACCACCGACAAGAAGATGCTGCGCGCCATGATGGGCATCTAGCGCGGTTTCCCCTCCCCCTCGAGGGGAGGGTGGCCCGAAGGGCCGGGAGGGGTCGGTTCATGCCGAGCTCTGCCTCAACGACCCCACCCGATCCGCTGCGCGGATCGACCTCCCCTCAAGGGGGAGGTGAGCAACAGCGAGGAGCAAGATATGGTCGGCGCATCGAAGTCGGAAACGGGAGGCGGCCCGATCCGCTACGGCATGGTCGGCGGCGGGCAAGGCGCGTTCATCGGCGCGGTGCACCGGATCGCGGCGCGGCTGGACAATGATTTCGTGCTGGTTGCCGGTGCTTTGTCAGCCGACCCGGCCCGTGCCAAGGCCTCGGCCGCCGAACTGGGGCTCGACCCCGCACGCAGCTATGCATCCTATGCCGAGATGGCCAAGGCCGAGGCGAAGCGCCCCGACGGCATCGAGGCAGTGGCCATCGTCACGCCCAACAATGTCCATGTGCCGGCAGCAAAAGCTTTCCTCGAGGCCGGCATCCACGTCATCTGCGACAAGCCGTTGGCGACGACGCTGGCCGAGGCGAAAAAGCTTGCGGCGATAGTCGAGAAGACCGGCAAGGTGTTCGTGCTGACGCACAACTACACCGCCTATCCGATGATCCGGCAAGCACGCGAAATGGTCGCCAAAGGTGTTCTCGGCGACATCCGCATCGTGCAGTCCGAATATCCGCAGGACTGGCTGACCGAGGATTTGGCCGCGACAGGCCAGAAGCAGGCGGCGTGGCGCTCCGACCCCAAGCAGGCAGGCGCCGGCGGCGCGCTGGGCGATATCGGCACGCATGCCTACAACCTCGCCCGCTTCGTCTCGGGGCTGGAACTGGACTCCCTGTCGGCCGATCTCGACGCCTTCGTGCCGGGCCGGCTTCTCGATGACAACGTCAACGTCATGCTGCGCTTCAAGCCTATCGGCAAGACGCATCCGGCCAAGGGCATGATCTGGGCAAGCCAGGTGGCGCCCGGCCACGAGAACGGGCTGAAGCTGCGCATCTATGGCTCCAAGGGTGGGCTGGAATGGGTGCAGGCCGACCCGAACTATCTCTGGTACACGCCGTTCGGCCAGCCGAAGCAATTGATCACCCGCAACGGCGCCGGCGCACTGCCGGTGGCGGGCCGTGTCAGCCGCGTGCCGTCGGGCCATCCCGAGGGCTACCTCGAAGGTTTCGCCAACATCTACCAGGAGGCCGCACGCGCCATCCGGGCGGCACGCCGCAAGGGTGGCAAGCCGCCCAAGGATGTCGTCTTCCCGACCATCCAGGACGGCGTAGAAGGCATGGCCTTCATCGAGGCCTGCGTGAAGTCGTCGAAGAAGAATGGGGCGTGGACGAAGCTCTGAAATAGAGGCGGCCGGGGGATTCAAGGGGAGGGGCGTCGATGAAAATCGGCATGTGCATGTTCTTGTGGACGACGGCCGTGTCGAAGAAACACGAGCCGCTGTTGCGCGACATCAAGGCAACGGGCTTCGATGGCGTCGAGATACCGATCTTCGCCGGCGCGCCGGACGATTATAAAA
>NZ_RZRK01000247.1:0-7588 GCF_003997835.1 Mesorhizobium sp. M7A.F.Ca.CA.004.12.1.1 | reverse complement strand
CCGCCGAGGGCGGTGCGCCGCACTGGTCCTGCTCGACTGTCGTGCTCTGGATGGTGCCGCCTTCCGGTTTCCAGACGATCACCGTCGCCGGCCCGCATTGATTGCCGCCGTCGCCCACATCGAACAGCGCCACCTTGACGCCGCCGACCTCGACTATTTTGTCGAAGAAGACGTCATAATTGCTGGCCAGCTGCTGGCCGTCATAGGCAAGCACCTTCTCGCCATACTGTTCCTTCTGGGTGATGGTCAGCGTGCCGCCTTCGAAAGGGACGGGCGCCTGCTTGTCGTCATCGGCAGCGTCGGCGGCGTTCGTCCCCTGATCGGCGGACGGCTGGTCCGTCGCCGGGGCCGGCTGGGTGGCGGGTGCCTGTGTCTGCGCGAACGCGCTCACGGTTTGCCCTAGCAACAAGGCCAGCCCGCAAACGCCGGCAAGAAGCAAACGTGTCATGACTGTCCCTCCGTTCGCCGCCACGAACCCGGCCTGTGGCGGCCGGGTCAGATCCTGCGACTCAGGCCCAGGGGCGCTGTTCGGCGTTCCGCTTCTCGAACGACGCGATGGCGCCGGCCTTCTCCATGGTCAGGCCGATGTCGTCGAGACCGTTGAGCAGGCAGTGCCGCTTGAAGTCGTCGAGGTCGAAGGTGACGACACCGCCGTCGGGACCGCGGATTTCCTTGGCTTCGAGGTCGACCGACACTGTGGCATTGGAACCGCGCGAGGCGTCATCCATCAGCTTCTCGAGATCCTCGGGGCTGACGGTGATCGGCAAAATGCCGTTCTTGAAGCAGTTGTTGTAGAAAATGTCGGCGAACGAGGTCGAGATGACGCAGCGAATGCCGAAGTCGAGCAGCGCCCATGGTGCGTGCTCGCGGCTGGAACCGCAGCCGAAATTGTCGCCGGCAACCAGGATCTGCGCCTTGCGGTAGGCCGGCTTGTTGAGCACGAAATCCGGATTTTCCGAGCCGTCATCCTTGTAGCGCATTTCGGCGAACAGGCCGGTGCCGAGCCCGGTGCGCTTGATCGTCTTGAGGTAATCCTTCGGGATGATCATGTCGGTGTCGACATTGACGATCGGCATCGGAGCGGCGACGCCGGTGAGCTTGGTGAACTTTTCCATGGCTTTTGCCCGTGTTTTCGTTGCGGGGGGATTGCTGAGGCACGGTTTACACAAAGCCGGCAGCAAATAAAAGGCAACTGTTCGTGCACAGTGGCACAAGCCAGCCCGATGGTGCAGTCTGGCGGCCATGGCAGAAAACGCACACGTCCTCTATGCGCGTGAACCCGCGCTCGACATCGCCGAATTCCGGCGTGTGCTGGTCGAATCCGGCCTCGGCGAGACACGGCCGGTCGATGATGAAGCACGCCTGCGGGCGATGCTGTCGGGCGCCAATCTGGTGCTGACCGCGCGTCTCGACGTCGAAGGCAAGCCGCTGGTCGGCGTGATCAGAGGCATCACCGACTTCTCCTGGGTCTGCTACATCTCCGAACTCGCCGTTTCCCGATCGGCACAGGGGCTCGGCATCGGCAAGGGCCTGATGGACGAGGCGCGCCGGCAGCTTGGACCGTCGGTCGCCATCAGCCTGATCTCCATGCCCGACGCCGTCGGCTTCTACGAACGTATCGGCATGAAGCGCATGGCGGATGCATTCTGGTTCGACCGCAAGGGCTGAGATCTCTCTGGTTGGGGAACGAGAGAAGCGCGCCTTGCCTTCTCCCCCTGTGGGAGAAGGTGGATCGGCGCGCAGCGCCGAGACGGATGAGGGGTGTTCCAGCGGAGTGAGGCGTTGGCGTTCCCTGGAACACCCCTCATCCGTCGCCTTCGGCGACACCTTCTCCCACAGGGGGAGAAGGAAACGCCAACGCTCAAATCACGTTCAATTCCCGGAACGCCCGCCCTTCCGCGACTCGACCATAGCCAAACGCCGAACAATCCACCGTGCGATAGCCGCCATGAACGATCAGTTCGGCCAGCGCCTTGCCGACCGCCGGCGCCTGCTGCAGGCCGTGGCCGGAGAATCCGTTGGCGAAGATGAAATTGCCGACTTCGGGATGCGGACCGATCACCGCGTTCTGGTCGAGCGTGTTGTAGTCGTAGTGGCCGGCCCAGGCGCGGGTCGGCTTGATCGCCTCGAAGGCGGGAATGCGGGTCGCCAGCACCGGCCAGATCACCTCTTCGAACAGCGGCCAGTTTACCTCGAAGTCGCCGGGGTCGGGTGCGCGGTCGCCTTCCTCCGGTTCGGCGCCGCCGGTGAGGTAGACCGAGCCTTCCGGACGGACATAGATGCCGGAGGGATCGACCAGCAGCGGCATGTCGGCATATTTCTCGCGCGCCTCGAAGACGAAGACATTGCGCTTGCGCGGCTCGACCGGCAGCTCAAGCCCGGCCATGGCAGCCACCTTGCCGGCGTTCGGGCCGGCGGCGTTGACGACGATGCCAGCCTCCAGCGTCTCGCCATTGCCGAGGCTCACTCCGGTGACGCGGTTGCCATCGCGCGCGATGCCGGTGACATCGGCGGCGATGAAATCGACTTTCTTCTGCCGCAGCGCCTTGCGGAACAGCGTCAGCATCGCATGCGCGTCGAACCAGCCTTCGCCGGTGCGGCCATAGGCGCCGGCTGAAATGCCCTCGGTCGACAGCCACGGGAACCGGCGCGTAAGCTGGGCGGCATCCTCCAGCACGATGTCGGCGCCCTCCGCGATCTGCGCCTCGTGATTGCTCTTGAGGATCGGCAAGCCGTCCTCGCCGGCAAGGATGAGGTAGCCGCCCTCGCGAAAGCCGATATCGGCGTCGTCCCCGAACTCTTCCTTCAGCCGCCGAAACAGTTTCAGCGTGAACTGCGACAGGCGGATGTTTTCCGGGATCGAGAATTGCTGGCGGATCGAGGCCATGGACAGCGTCGTTGCCGCATGCGCGAATTGCGGATCACGCTCGACCAGCGCGATCGTGCCGGAAAACCCTTGCTCACGCAGGTAATAGGCGACCGAGGAGCCGACGATGGCTCCGCCGATGATGACGATGTCGTAGCGCATGTTCTCTCCGATCCGGCCGATGGTGTCCTTCACGCCACCGGCAGAATGATCTCGAAGCGCGTGCCGCGTTCGCTGTCAACCAGCGCGATCATACCATCATGCGCTTTCAGGAGGGCCAGCACGATGCCGAGCCCCATGCCGGTGCCGCCCTGTTCGCGCCGCGTGGTGAAAAACGGCTCGAAAATGCGCGCCCGGTTGCTCGGCGAAATACCGGCGCCGTCGTCACTGACCAGGAGGCTCGCCTTGCCGTCGGCGCTCGTAGCGGAGACAGAAACCTGTGTCGCGCCGTGCCTGGCCGAATTGTCGATGAGATTGGCCAGCACGATAGCCGCGTTCTCGGCCGATATGTGCAATCTGATGTCGCCGCCGGCCCCGATGCTAACCGCCAGCCTGTTGTCTACGGGAAGCAGCGCCAGCGCCGCACCGATCGATGTGCTTTCGCCGCTCGGCGCCAGGTTTTCGGCGCGCGCCATGTCAAGCAGGCGGCGAACCAGCAGATTGAGCCGTCCCGCATCGGTGACGATATTGTTGGAGAAACGCCGCCGCTCCGTATCGTCCATCGCGCCACCGGAATCGCGCAGCAATTCGGCTGCGCCCTGGATCGCTGTCAGCGGCGATTTGAGTTCGTGCGAGACATGGGTGGCGAACGTCTGGATGCTGTCGGAACGCGCCTGCAGTTTTTCGGCCATGTCGAGGAAGGCGGCGGAAAGCTCCGCCATCTCTCGCGTGCCGTGATGGTCGAGCGGCCTGATCGCCGCGCGGTCGCCGGCGGCGATGCGCTCGGTGCGGTCGATCAGCGCATAGATCGGCCGGCTGACGGTGCGCAGGAAGATGAGGCCGATGAGCAGCGTGCCGCCGAGAATGGCAATCGCCGCCAACGTCACCTTGCCGCGTTCGCCATAGAGATGCTTGATGATGTTGTTGGGCGTCCGCGACACATAGACGACGCCGGCGACCTTGCCGTCGACGGCCACCGGCAAAGCGGCGAAGACACGCACCTTGGTGCCGCGGCTGACCGAATAGAGCGGCGGCGCCGGCTGGTCGCGGATGCGCAGCCTGAGCGCGCTGGCATAGCTGCCGGCAAGTGCTGTGCGCACCTCTTCGGCCGCACTGAGCGACTGGCCGACCTCGCCGCGCCCGGCAATGACGACGCCCCGGGGATCGAGCAGCCGGAAGCCGGCCAGCGTGGTTTTCTGCGTGGCGTCGAGAATACCGGACAGGCGCGCACCGATCGCCGCGAAGGCAGGATCGGCGGTGGCAGCGATCGCCGCCGGCCGGGTCGGCAGCACATAGTCGGAGGCGAGATCGAGTTGCGGCTCGATCGGCTTGTACAGCGGGCCCGGATTGACGCTTCGGCTTGAATCCCCGCCTGGCCCCGGCATCGGCGCACCGAGCTTGTCCGCCGCAATGCCGGCGTCGCGCACATCCTGCGCATAGATGGCGGCGATGGCCGCCCCTTGCGCGATCAGCTCCGCTTCGGTCTGGCGGATCAGCTGGTTCTCGTAGAGGCGGAAGAAGAACAAGCCGACCAATGGCAGGGCCATCACCATGATCAGGATGGCGACGACGACCGTGGCAAGCCGTGGCCGCCACTTGCGGCCGATCCATTTGCCGGAAGTCGTCAGCCGCATCGGCCAAGCCGGAAGCCGACGCCATGCACGGTCTCGATGGCATCCAGGCAACCCACTGCTGCCAGCTTGGCGCGGATGTTGCGGATATGGCTGTCGACGGTGCGGCCGGCGACATGGATGTTTGCGGCATAGGCGCTGGCCATCACCGCGTCGCGGTCGAGCACATGCGCGGGCCGCGCCAGGAATCCCTTCAGGATCGAGAATTCGATCCCCGTCAGGGCAAGCGCCTTGCCGTCGAAGCTGGCAGCGTGACTGGCCGGCGCCAGAGCCAGTTTGCCATGCGAAAACTGCCTGTTGTCGACCGGTTCGGCCGCCGCCGGGCGGGCGCGCCGCAGGATGACGTTGACGCGGGCGACCAACTCGCGCGGGCTGAATGGTTTCGTCACATAGTCGTCGCCGCCCATTTCGAGCCCAAGGATGCGATCGATCTCCTCGTCGCGCGCGGACAGGAACAGCACCGGCACATCGGATGTGTGCCGCAGTCGCCGGCAGACCTCCAGCCCGTCCATCTCCGGCATGCCGATGTCGAGCACGACAAGATCCGGCGCCCGGCGGCCGATCGCCTGCAGGGCGGCGGCACCGTCGGCCACGCCTGTCGTTTTCATGCCGGCCTTTTCCAGCGCAAAGCAGATCACCTCGCGGATGTGCGGGTCATCGTCGGCGACGAGGATGTGATGCGGCATGGATCAGCGGCCCGGCATGGAAGGTTCGATAGCGGAGGGAATCACGAACGGCCCCTTGGTGTCGGGATATCGAAGCAGCCGCCAGTCGCGAAAGCTCCAGGCCCGCCAGTTCTGCTGGATAGTTCGATACCAGATTTCATCGCTGCCGCGCACGCCAGCCAGTTCGCGGACAGTGCCGGCCGCCGCCGTCTTGCCCTGTTGCTCGAGGAAGCGATCGAGTGCGGGAAACGCGCCTGGACCGAGCGAGTGAAGATACCAGGCGTCTAGGGGAATGCCCTGGCCGGTCATTTCGAGGGAATGGTCGACATTGTAGTTGGCGATCGTTGCTGCGAAATTGATGAAACAGCCGGCATAAAGCGTCAGAGATAACGTCAGAAGATTGGCGGACAGCAGCCATTCGTTGGATTTTCTAAGCGCGATGCGAGCGATGATCAGGGCAAGGCCTGCTGCCACCAGCCCCATCCAGACAAAGGCAGCGACGCGCCAATAGGTCAATGCATAGATGCCGATATAGAGGTCGAGCCGCAGGATCGACGAGACCACCAGCATGATGTTTTGCGCCACCCAGGCGTAGACCAGCCGGCGGATGAGCGGATCGGCCGAGGTCTCGCTGCCTGGCCGCAGCGCTGCCAGCACGAAGCCGGCGGCAAGCAGCGCCGTGACGATCAGGGGATAGGCGCCACGATGCGCGTAGGCCGCGTAGCTCAGCCCGTCGGGAAGGGCCGCCCCGCCCCACAGATAGGTGGCGTCGAGCGCCGTCTGCAGCGCAAACAGGATGTTGAAGACGATCAGGGCGCGCAGGATGGCGGCCTTGCCGAACAGGATATCTTCGATGGTGGTGACGGTTTTGTCGGCTTGAGCGCTGACGGCGGGCGCCGCGCGCCGGTTGCGGCGAACCGGGCGCGGCAGGCGCGGCCGCAGAAAAGCCCAGACAGCAGCGAGCACGAACAGCCAGAAGGCAATCCGCGCCAGCTGGATAAGATCGAGCAGCCTCACGAGGTCGATCAGCGACAGCCAGTAGTCGATCACCGGATTGGCGGCGCCGAACAGCGCCAGGAAGACCGCGCCCAGCGTCAGCGGCATCACCCAGACAGCGATCGCCGCCAGCCGGATGCGCCGCCGGCCGAACCGCCGCGCCGTCCTGCGCCAGCGGATGAAATCATTGGCGAAGCGGAACGGCGCCGCCAGCCCGAACAGCACGATCTGCCCGGCAATACGGGCGATGCTGTGCCGCAGCCGCCCGCTCAGCGAAAGGGCAAAGACGGTCAGCGCCGCCAGCGCGATCGAAACCGACAGGGTGCTGACGTTTTCAGCCAGCGGCAGCAGCGCGACAAGCGAGGCGATGGGCTTGAGCCAGACCCGACCGTCGCTGAAAGCCGCCGGATGCACGGCGACAACCGCGGCGGCAATCAGCAGGGCGAACAGGAAAACCGTGATCCCGGCGGGCTGGCCGTAGAACAGGAAATCCGCAAGTGCCGCCAGCAGGATGGCGACACCGAAGCGGCTGCAATAGCTCGGCGCGGCGGAGAGCAACGCTGTCATGATCGGGCTTTCCTGATGGCGTCCCGCCGGGTTGCCGGCGGGCTGTTGCGGACAAAGGGAATGAGGATTGCGACGGGACACACGCGCGGCGCATCGGCCAGCCACCAGTCTTCGCGGCGCAGCCGGTAAGGCAGGGACCATCGGGGTTTTGCTCGGTTTTGCATGCCGTCTGTTTGTCAGGCCGGCGGGGAAAGGGTGAGGCGGATCGGAGGAGGTTTTCCGCAGGCCTGTGCAGTTTTCGTGCAGGCAATTGTTGAGGTCGAATTCGCCATCTTTCTAACGTCGGCGCTGCCCCTCACCTGCCTGCCGGCATCCTCTCCCCGTAAACGGGGCGAGGGACGCTCTTGTCGCCGGTTTCGCCAATCTCCAGCGTCGCAAGAAAGGCGCCGGCGTTGCCGCCATCTCCTCTCGCCCCGTTTACGGGGAGAGATGTCCGGCAGGACAGTGAGGGGCAGCACCAGCTTTCGCGATGGCTCGCCTCAGGCACAGCCCTGCGCGCTTGCCTCACCTGCCCGCACGCGGCATAGATCACCCATGGAAACCTACCGCCCGCGCCGCTCCGTGCTCTACATCCCGGCCTCCAACGACAAGGCCCTGGCCAAGATCGCGCAGCTTGCCTGCGACGCCATCATCATCGACCTCGAGGATGCCGTAGCCCCGGCCGACAAGATCGCCGCTCGCGAAAAACTGGCCGGCATTTTCGC
>NZ_RZRK01000246.1:0-7603 GCF_003997835.1 Mesorhizobium sp. M7A.F.Ca.CA.004.12.1.1 | reverse complement strand
GACCAGGACAAAGACGACAACAAGGACACCGAATAGTGGCGCGCCGCGGCAAGAAGAAGGGCCGGCCGATCTCGGGCTGGCTGATCCTGGACAAGCCGGTCGGCATGGGCTCGACCGAAGCCGTCTCCAAGATCAAATGGCTGTTCCAGGCGGAAAAAGCCGGCCATGCCGGCACGCTCGATCCGCTGGCGTCCGGCATGCTGCCGATCGCGCTTGGCGAGGCCACCAAGACCGTTCCCTACGTGCAGGACGGCGCCAAGATCTATCGCTTCACCGTCGCATGGGGGCAGGAGCGCTCCACCGATGACCTCGAAGGTCCGGTGTCGAAGGAGTCCGATCTGCGTCCGTCGGAAGCCGAGGTGCTCGCCCTGCTGCCGAAATACACCGGCGTCATCATGCAGACGCCGCCGCAATTCTCGGCCATCAAGATCGCCGGCGAGCGCGCCTATGATCTGGCCCGCGACGGTGCGACGGTCGACATACCCGCGCGAGAGATCGAGATCGGCCGTCTGGACGTTGTCGAGCATGGCGCCGACCATACTGTTTTCGAGGTCGAGTGCGGCAAGGGCACCTATGTGCGTTCGCTGGCCCGCGACATGGGCCGCGACATGGGCTGTTTCGGCCATATCAGCGAATTGCGCCGGGTCGAGGTCGAACCGTTCACCTCGGAGGACTTCGTTACCATCGCCGAGTTGGAAGCTGCCCGTTTCGGCGTGGTGGAGGGAAACGCGGACGCGACTGATATCGCCGACGCTACGGTAGCCGCCGACACGGCAGAGGCTGCCGACAAGGTGGAAGTGCCAATCGACTTCGATGCCATCGATGCGCTCCTGGTCGACACATCGGCTGCCCTCGATTGCCTGCCGCAGATCGCCATCAGCGACGATGCGGCGACCAAGATCCGCCTTGGCAACCCAGTCATCATCCGCGGCCGCGATGCACCGGTGGAAGCCGAGGAAGCCTGCGCCACGGCGCGCGGCAAGCTGGTCGCCATCGGTGCCATCGAGCAAGGCATGTTCAAGCCCAAGCGGGTCTTTGCCGGGTGACGGCTCTCGTCTAACTTCAGTTCGACTCTACGTTCGAGGGGCACATGGCAAAGGCCGAAGCGGTGAACAAACGGGCGCCGGTGAAAACGCGCCGGCCGCCGGTCGGTGCGTCGCCTGGCACGCTGATCGCCGACCCCTCGGCGCGTCGCAGCGAACTCAGGCTGACGCTGATCTCGCCCGAAAAATTCAAGACCATCGAAAATGCCAGCATCGACGACCTCAACACCCATTGCGACAAATGGCCGGTCCTCTGGCTCGACTGCACCGGCCTCGCCAACATCCCGCTGATCGAGGAGATCGGCCGCATTTTCAGCCTGCATCCGCTGGCGCTGGAGGACGTCGTCAACACCGGCCAGCGGCCGAAGGTCGACTTCTTCGAGGACCATGCCTTCGTCGTCGTCAGGATGATCGACGACGTCACCTCGCATCGCTATGAGCAGATCGCCGTCTTCTTCGGCAGCAACTTCGTCGTTACCTTCCAGGAGCGGGAAGGCGATCCGTTCGATCCGGTGCGCAAGCGCATCGAAAGTTCGGCGCCCAACCGGCTGCGCGCCCGCGGCGCCGATTACCTCGCCTATGCGCTGATCGATGCCATCGTCGACAGCTATTTTCCGCCGATCGAGGCCGCCGGCGACACGGTCGACAGCATCGAGGACGAGATGCTGCATTCGCCGCACAAGCATCAGATGCGGCAACTGCATGAATTGCGGCGCGACGCCAACGTGCTGAAAGGCGTGCTTTGGCCAATGCGCGATGCGCTGGCGACGCTGATCCGCAACGATGTGCCCTATGTGAAGGCCGAGACCAAGATCTTCCTCAACGACACGCTCGACCATGCGCTGCGGCTGATCGAACTGGTCGAAACCCAGCGCGACATGCTGACCGGCCTGATCGAAATGCACCTGTCGCTGAGCCAGGCGCGCACCAACGACGTCATCAGCTATCTCACCATCGTATCGGTCATCTTCATGCCGCTCACCTTCCTGGTCGGCATCTGGGGCATGAATTTCGACCCGGAGTCTTCGCCCTGGAACATGCCGGAACTGAAGGCCTATTATGGCTATCCCTTGTCGCTGCTGTTCATGGCGCTTGTCGCGTTCGGGCTGATCGCCTTCTTCAAATGGAAGAAATGGCTTTGACAAGGATAAACCTGCCATTTTGGGCCTGAAAAGCCGGCTGGTGAATTGGGCTGGTGTTTTCCGGGGAATTGCACTATATGCGCCGCAGCATAGCGCTGTGACGCTTTGCTTGCACCGGCCCCTGCTGGACGACATCCCGGCTGAGGGCGACCCGTTTCCTCAAACAGATAAGGAAAAACACGATGTCGATTACTGCCGAGCGCAAACAGGAATTGATGGGTGAATTCGCAACCGCCAAGGGCGATACCGGGTCTCCGGAAGTCCAGGTGGCCATCCTTTCCGAGCGCATCAAGAACCTGACCGACCATTTCAAGGACCACAAGAAGGATAACCATTCCCGCCGTGGTCTGCTTGCTCTCGTCTCCCAGCGCCGCAGCCTGCTTGATTATCTCAAGCGCAAGGACGACGCGCGCTACCAGACGCTGATCGAGAAGCTCGGTCTGCGTCGTTGACGAATTGACCGGCGGGCTTTCGAAGGAGAGCCCGCCGGTCGCGCATTCTGCCAGTCGTATCGACTGGCCAGACCCGGTTTCGATCGTGCAGAGGGCACTCGAAACCGCCCATGGACGGTCATGGGGCAGGATTGCAGGACGCTCGCGCGCGCTCGCCGCGCCGAAATTACCCGAGCTTCCCGTTGTCTTGCCCGTGGCTGCCCGAGAAAGGAAGCCAGGGAAAGGGCATCCGCGCACCGTGAAACGGCGCGGCCCTTTCCTCATATTAAGGACAAGACATGTTCAATCACCACAAAGTGGAAATCGAATGGGGCGGCCGTCCGCTCATCCTCGAAACCGGCAAGATCGCACGCCAGGCTGACGGCGCGGTGCTCGCCACCTACGGCGAGACCAAGGTTCTCGCCACCGTTGTTTCGATGAAGGAGCCGAAGCCCGGCCTCGATTTCTTCCCGCTGACCGTCAACTACCAGGAAAAGACTTACGCCGCCGGCAAGATCCCGGGTGGCTATTTCAAGCGTGAAGGCCGTCCGAGCGAGAAGGAAACGCTGGTTTCCCGCCTCATCGACCGCCCGATCCGCCCGCTCTTCGCCTCCGGCTACAAGAACGACACGCAGATCGTCGTCACCGTCGTCCAACATGACCTCGAGAACGATCCCGACATCCTGTCGATCGTGGCCACCTCGGCTGCCCTGACGCTCTCGGGCGTGCCCTTCATGGGCCCGATCGGCGGCGCCCGCGTTGGCTATATCAACGGCGAATACGTGCTCAACCCGCATGTCGACGAGATGCAGGAATCGAAGCTCGACCTGATCGTCGCCGGCACCACCGACGCCGTGCTGATGGTTGAGTCCGAGGCCAAGGAATTGGGCGAAGAGCTGATGCTCGGCGCCGTCATGTTCGGCCACAAGGGTTTCCAGCCGGTCATCGACGCCATCATCAAGCTGGCCGAAGTCGCCGCCAAGGAGCCGCGCGACTTCACCGCGCCGGACTATTCCGCGCTTGAAGCCGAGATGCTGAAGATCGTCGGCGACGAACTCAGCAATGCCTACAAGAACGTCGACAAGCAGAAGCGCTACGCCGCCGTCGACGCCGTCAAGGCGAAGGTCAAGGCAGCGTTCGCCCCGGTCGAAGGCGAAGATGCCAAGTACACCTCCGAGCAGATCGGTTCGGTTTTCAAGGAACTCCAGGCCAAGGTCGTGCGCTGGAACATTCTCGACACCGGCTCGCGCATCGATGGCCGTGACCTGAAGACAGTCCGCAAGATCGTCTCTGAAGTCGGCGTCCTGCCACGCACCCACGGTTCGGCGCTGTTCACCCGCGGCGAGACCCAGGCGCTGGTCGTTGCAACGCTCGGCACCGGCGAGGACGAGCAGTATGTCGATTCCCTGACCGGCATGTACAAGGAGAAGTTCCTCCTTCACTACAACTTCCCTCCCTACTCGGTCGGCGAGACCGGCCGCATGGGTTCGCCGGGTCGCCGCGAAATCGGCCACGGCAAGCTTGCCTGGCGCGCCATTCGCCCGATGCTGCCGAGTGCCGACCAGTTCCCCTACACGCTGCGCGTCGTCTCGGAGATCACCGAGTCCAACGGTTCGTCGTCGATGGCCACCGTCTGCGGCACCTCTCTGGCGCTGATGGATGCCGGCGTGCCGCTGGCCAAGCCCGTCGCCGGTATTGCCATGGGCCTGATCAAGGAGGGCGAGCGTTTCGCCGTTCTGTCCGACATCCTTGGTGATGAGGATCACCTCGGCGATATGGACTTCAAGGTCGCCGGCACCGCCAACGGCATCACCTCGTTGCAGATGGATATCAAGATCGAAGGCATCACCGAGGAGATCATGAAGATCGCGCTGGACCAGGCCAAGGATGGCCGCCAGCACATCCTCGGCGAGATGGCGCATGCTCTGACCGGCGCGCGTTCGGAACTCGGTGAGTTCGCACCGCGCATCGAAGTGATGCACATCCCGACCGACAAGATCCGTGACGTGATCGGCTCGGGCGGCAAGGTGATCCGCGAGATCGTCGAAAAGACCGGCGCCAAGATCAACATCGAGGACGACGGCACGGTCAAGATCGCTTCGTCCAACGCCAAGGAGATCGAGGCGGCGAAGAAGTGGATCCACACCATCGTCGCCGAGCCGGAAGTCGGCGAGATCTACGAAGGTACGGTCGTCAAGACCGCGGATTTCGGCGCTTTCGTCAACTTCTTCGGTCCGCGTGACGGCCTCGTCCACATCTCGCAGCTTGCCAACGACCGGGTCGCCAAGACCTCGGACGTGGTCAAGGAAGGCGACAAGGTCTGGGTCAAGCTGATGGGCTTCGACGAGCGCGGCAAGGTCCGCCTGTCGATGAAGGTCGTTGACCAGGCCACCGGCAAGGAACTCGCCCGCGACAAGAAGAGCGAAGGCGAAGAAAACGCCGCCTGAACGTCTTGAGTTCATGAATTGAAGCGGGCGCGGCTTATGTCGCGCCCGTTTTCATTTCAGCCCCGGTTTTCACTTTCAAATAGCCCAGACAAGTCGAGATCGAACGATGTCCGCCGAGCCGTTGAAGACGCTTTTCCATCCCTTCGAGGCCGAGGCTGTTGCTTTGCCGGGAAAGGGCGAGCGCGTGCTGTTTCTCGGCGCTGAGCCGGGTTTTCGCCTGCCTGAAGGCTTCGAGGCGACGCTTCACCTCGTGCAGGGCTTCCGGCCGCATTTTAGCGCGCTGCAGGCGTCTGGCTGCGCCGTCACCGCGCAAGTGGAAGGCGATGGCTTCGATATGGCACTTGTGCTTGCCGGCCGGCATCGGGGTCTGAACGAAGTGCGCCTCGCGGAGGCGCTTGAGCGTGTGGCGCCGGGCGGCTTGGTCGTCGTTGGCGGCGGCAAGGACGATGGCATTGCCAGCCTGCGCAAGCGGGTCGGCGAACTTGTCCCCCTCGAGGGCCATCTGCCGAAATATCACGGCATCGCCTTCTGGTTACGCCGTCCCGCCGACCTCGCCGCCGCGGAGGAACTGCGCGCCGCCAATCCCGCTCTGCTGGTTGAAAACCGGTTCCGCACCGCGCCCGGCATGTTTTCCTTCGACCGGATCGATACCGGCTCGAAATTGCTGGTCGAGAACCTGCCCAATGATCTGCGTGGCAACATTGCCGATTTCTGCGCCGGCTGGGGGTATCTGGCTGCCGAGATCGCCGTCCGCTCACCGGGCATTTCAGCGCTCGACCTCTATGAGGCCGATTTCGCCTCGCTCGAAGCCGCAAAGCTCCATCTGGCAGGGGTCGGCCAGTCGATCGCCAGGAATTTCTTCTGGATCGATCTGCTGAAGGAACCGGTCGAGAAGCGCTACGACGCGATCGCCATGAACCCGCCCTTTCACCGCAGCCGGGCGGCCGAGCCGGAGATCGGCGCCGGCATGATCCGCGCGGCGGCCAAGGCCTTGAAACCAGGTGGTCGGCTGTTCATGGTCGCCAACCGCCAGCTTCCCTATGAGCCGATCCTGGCGGCCGCTTTTTCGAGCCATGCCGAACTCGCCCGCGACGGCATGTTCAAGGTGCTTGTCGCTCGTCGTTGATACAATGCACCGCGTTCAATGCAGATTGGCGACGCGTCGGACCTCATCGGTGACGTGCACGTCGCCGACCCTGATCTTGAGGGGGGCCGGCCTGCCGTACAGGTAGCCTTGCACCACCTCGCAGCCGGCTGCCCTGAGCAGCGTCGCCTGGCTTTCGGTCTCGACGCCTTCGGCAATGATGCTGACGCCGAGCGCGCGCGAAAGCCCGACGATCGTCGAGACGACCGCGCCGGAGCTGGAGTCGGTGTCGAGGCGGCTGACGAAGGACCGGTCGATCTTCAGCTTGCCGAATGAGAAATCGATCAAATAGCTCAAATTGGAATAGCCGGTACCGAAATCGTCGACGGCGACCGAGATGCCCATATCCGCAAGCTCCTTCAGGATGGCGGCGGCGCGGTCGCGGTCCTGCATCATCGCCGTCTCGGTCACTTCCAGCTCCAGCCGCGACGGCTTGATGCCGGTGCTCGTCATGGCGTCGTGCACGATGCCGACGAAGTCCTTGGTCATGAACTGGACGGGCGAGATGTTGACGGCGACGAAGCAATCGTCGGGCAGATGCCGGGCGTCGCTGCAGGCTTTGCGCAGCACCCATTCGCCGATCGGGCCGATCATGCCGGTTTCCTCGGCGATCGGAATGAACTCCATAGGCGGGATCATGCCGCGTTCCGGATGCCGCCAGCGGATAAGCGCTTCATACCCGACGATGCGGCCGGTCGGGAGATCGAGCTGCGGCTGGTAATGAAGGTCGAAGTCACCACGTTCGAAGGCTATGTGCAGTTCGGATTCGATCCATTGGCGATGGTCGGCGACCCTGCCCATTTCGGCATGGAAGACCGACCAGTTGCCGACGCCGCTGGCGCGCGCGTTCTGCAGCGCCAGATTAGAGCGGCGCAGGATGAGGACCGGATCGACGCCGTCCTTTGGCATCGCCACGATGCCGACCGACAGGCTGACCGATTGCAGGTGCGTACCGAGATCATAGGGCTCCATCATCTCGTCGATGAGCCTCTCTATGGTGCTTTCCAAGGACCCCGAGACTTGATTGTCGGGCAGCAGGATCGCGAATTCACCGGCGCCGATGCGTCCGATCAGCGCGCGCGGTGGCACGCACGTCTTCAAGCGCTTGGTGAAGGCGCGGATCAACTCGTCGCCCTGGCTGTAGCCGATGGCGTCATTGATCTGCTTGAAGCGGTCGATGTCGATATCGATGAGGAACATCGGCTCGCCGGTCCGGCTGGTCGCGCATGCCGCCTCGGCAATCTTGCCGACCATCGCCGGGCGTGCCACCAGGCCGGTCAGCTTGTCGAAATGGGTTTCCGTGAAGACGAAATCCGCTGATTCATCGACGCCGGCGAAGAAGGACATCGCGGCGACCGACGCCGCCAGTGCGCAAAGAGCGGCCATCACCGAGACC
>NZ_RZRK01000245.1:0-7660 GCF_003997835.1 Mesorhizobium sp. M7A.F.Ca.CA.004.12.1.1 | reverse complement strand
GGTCTATCTGGTGGTTTGCGCGCTGCGCAAAGGCCGGCTGCGCAATGGCGAGCTTGCCCGGAAGCTCGAGGGCATCACGCCGAAGATGCTGACGCAGACGCTGCGGGTGCTCGAGCGCGACGGCCTGGTGCGGCGCGAGATCTTCCCGGTCATTCCGCCGCGCGTCGAATATGAATTGACCGAGCTCGGCCAGAACCTGGCGGGGCTGCTTACCCAGATCAGGTCATGGGCGGAGCAGCATGCGCCGGATATCAAGGATGCCCGTGCAAGGGCAATTGCCGAGAGTGAAGGGGATTTGGCCGCGTAGGGCGGTTTCATTTTTCCCGCCGGAGCCGCAAGCCGCGACAATGCGCCAGCCTGATGGCGAGCGTTGGTGCGGCAAACCGCCAGGTCTTAGCCGATCATGGCGCTGCGGCCACCGACTTCGGCTTCGCGGATCTTCGTGTCGCGCGATTCCAGCATTTCCGCCTTGGAAAGCTCCGCTTCAGCTTCGCCGAGTAATGATTCGGCGGCGCTTCGCTGCTGGGCGAGGTCGCTTTGGGAATTCCTGAGGTTGTCGCGGCGCAGGCGAGCCGCCTTGGCGAAGGTCGGATAGGCGAAATGGTTGATGTCTGTGATGCCGGCCTTCTTTTCCTCGGCGGTGATCTGAAGCTCCAGCTCGACGGCCATGCGTTCGAACTCGGCGATCATCATGTCGAGCTGGAGCAGCTGCCGCCGCTTCTCATTCACCTGAAACTGTTTCAGCCGAACGAGGTTTTCACGTGACTTCATGATTCGGTACTCCCGGAAACGCACACCCGCACTTATCGTCCAAACCACCTGGAAACGCCCAGGCCGCACCCGTGTCCACCGCCTTTCCCCGAACTATGGGAAACAAAACCCTAAAGTTTTTTGCCGGCGGTAACCATTCGTTTACGGGCATTGTTAATCATACGGGTCAGGACTTAAGGCCGGGTAAAAATTCCGGCCACCGATGCGGAAGCGACGTCGATGAGTCCCTGGAGTCGCTTAGTCCAGGTTGTTAATGTGTTGCATTAGGAATTTGGTTCTGAGATTCGTTATTAGATTCAAGAGGGTGTAGAAAGAGGTTAAAAAATCTGGTACCGTCATGGACGGGAAATTAGGATTTGTTAACCATTCAATGGCAGCCTCTGCACAAGGCAACCACTGCTCCGGGTCCGGACGGGTCGTGAAATGGTCCGGCAGCAGAAAAGGGGAATGAAATGCGTGTTCTGCTGATAGAAGATGACAGTGCAACCGCACAAAGCATCGAACTGATGCTGAAATCGGAAAGTTTCAACGTCTACACGACCGATCTCGGGGAAGAGGGCGTCGATCTAGGCAAGCTCTACGACTACGATATCATTCTTCTCGATCTCAACCTGCCCGATATGTCGGGCTACGAGGTCTTGAGAACGCTTCGCCTTTCCAAGGTCAAGACACCTATTCTCATCCTCTCCGGCATGGCCGGCATCGAGGACAAGGTGCGCGGCCTCGGCTTCGGCGCGGACGACTACATGACCAAGCCGTTCCACAAGGATGAGCTGGTTGCCCGCATTCATGCCATCGTGCGGCGCTCCAAGGGCCACGCCCAGTCGGTCATCACCACCGGCGACCTGGTGGTCAACCTCGATGCCAAGACCGTCGAAGTCGGCGGCCAGCGCGTGCACCTGACCGGCAAGGAATACCAGATGCTGGAGTTGCTTTCGCTGCGCAAAGGCACCACGCTGACCAAGGAAATGTTCCTCAACCACCTCTATGGCGGCATGGACGAGCCTGAGTTGAAGATCATCGACGTCTTCATCTGCAAGCTGCGCAAAAAGCTCGACGCGGCATCGGGCGGTCAGAACTACATTGAAACGGTCTGGGGGCGCGGCTATGTGCTGCGCGAACCGGAAGACATTCGCGTCAGCGCCTGAGCGACGAATCGCTCGAATCTTTTCCATAAAAAACCCGGCTTCGGCCGGGTTTTTGCATGACGGCTGGTAAGGGTCTGTTTTGGGCTGCTGAGCAGGAAACCGTCACGCACTTTTTCTGGAATTGCTCAAGGGTACCGAATCAGGTGCGCTCTTCAAGGTGCGAAAGCGCTCGAGCAGCTGCGGGCGGTTGAACGGCTTCAAGAGATAGCCCTGGGCGCCGGCTCGCTTGGCCCGCATGATCGAAGCAATATCGAGCTCGACCAGGGACATCAGGATCTGCGGCCTTATCGGGCTCTCCATGGCGCGGACGCGACGGATGAGATCGACCGCCGGTACGTCAGGCAAGGCGCCATCGACGACGATGATGTCGGGCATATCGGCGGCGCACATCTCCAGCGCGTCCAGTCCGCTGGCGGCCTCGATGACAATCATTTCGGAGCCGCCCAGGATGCGTTTTGCAACCTTCCTGATGACGCTTGAATCGTCGACGAACATGCAGCGTTTCATTTCCGGGTCCTCTTTGCCTTCTGGCAGTCCGGTAGCGTCGGGGGCATCCAGGACGCACCATAGGCCAATCTGGTAAAGAAGCCGAAAAGGCGTTAGGTAAAATTTTTTCAAAGATAGGCAGGTGCCTACTTTTATTCGCGAATGCTTTGGCGCTGCCTGGACGACCAGACGCATCTCAAGTCGATGAGCTGGAATTACAGATTTCAATGTAGAAATACTTCGCTTTATCGGCTGCGCAATCAGGCCGCAGAAAGCACGATTTCTTCCGGCGTCGCGTGGATCGATATCGTATGCCGTCTTCTGCTTGAAAAAAAAAGCGTGTAGTAGGGCTGCACGGAATGCGCGTCGATCGGTTCCTCCGGCTTGTGGCCGGAATGCAGTTCGAGGAATTTCGGCGGCACACGCAGCATCGGGCCAGCCGACGCAAGCGCGAAACGAGGTTCGGTCTCAAGATTTTCCAGCGTCACGGAAAGCTTGCCGCCGCGCGGAATGGCGGCATTGGCGACGAGGATCAGGTTGAGCAGCAGCTTGACCTTGTTCTTGGGCAGCAACGCGCGGGGCCCGTTCCAGGTCAGTTCCGGCTTTTCGTTCTTGAGGAAGGCGATGGCGACCGCTTCGGCATCGCCGGTATCGATCAACATGCCGGCCGAGCCGGCGGCACCAAAGGCGATGCGGGCGAACTGCAGGCGGGCCGAAGCGTTGCGGGCGCTCTGACGGATCAGCTTCATGGCGTCCTCGTCGGCGCCGCCTTCATCAAGCAATTCGAGCCCGTTGTTGATCGCGCCGACCGGCGAGATGATATCGTGGCAGACCCGGCTGCACAAAAGCGCTGCCAGATCGGGTGCGGAAAGGGTGAACAGATCGGCCATCGGCGAAAAATCCCTGCAAAATCTCACAACTCATGGCCGGGCGATCGATCGTCGCCTGCCACACGAATCACACACTCTCTCCTCGGGCTTTCTGAATACACAGCGCCCGTGCGTGCAGCAACAAATCCAAATTGTGGTTGTGGCAAATGGCGTGTTCACGCAGGCTGCCGGCCCCACTTGAGCGACCCCAAACAGCCTTCGAACCGCCATGTTCATGTGGGAGCTTAATGGTTGAAAAAGGATTACGGCATAGTTTGCCCCTAACAGTTACCCTTAACGGCCGGCTAAAAGAGCCGTACGGGGTGCGAGGCGTCGGCGAAGGTGCTCCCTGACGGAGATTGGAAGCATGTTTTCCCGATACTACGACCGGAGCTTTCTCCGTGTCTTCTCAATGGCGGTCACGCTCCTGGGCGTTCTCGTCTTCTCGACTTCAGCCCTGCGGGCCCAGGAATACACCGCTCAGGAGATTGTCGATTCCGGTCACAAGTTCTTCGGCGCGACATCAGGCGGGCTCGCCACAGTCGTCGAGAAGATTTTTGCTTCCTACGGCCTGCCCAACGGCTATCTGCTGGGCGAAGAGGGCTCGGGCGCGCTGATCGGTGGCCTGACCTATGGCGAAGGCACGCTCTACACCAAGAATGCCGGCGACCACAAAGTGTTCTGGCAAGGCCCATCGCTCGGCTGGGATTTCGGCGGCGAGGGGTCGCGGGTGATGATGCTGGTCTACAATCTCGACGATGTGGGCAGCCTCTACAACCGCTATGGCGGCGTCGCCGGTTCGGCCTATGTGGTGGCTGGCGTCGGCTTCAACGTGCTGAAGAACAACAATGTGGTTTTGGTGCCGATCCGCACCGGTGTCGGTGCCCGGCTTGGCGTCAATCTCGGCTATCTGAAGCTTACCGAGCGCGCCACTTGGAATCCGTTCTAAGCTGAAGTCCTTGGCTGTCGTTGCACAAAACCGGGACCGCTTTTGGGTCGACATGCATTAAACTCGTGGCGTTGCGGCAAACCCTTGCCGCAACGCTGGATTTCCGCCATGTCAACGTGGCACAGTCAAAGCGCTCCATGCGCTTTTGGTTTATCTGGTTTGATGCTTACCGGCCACAACGGGTAGTCACTTGGTCCAGTCGGTCCTGTTCTTCGTCCTCGGCTTTCTCTGTGCTGGCTTTCTGGCGCTCATGGTGGCTCCGGCCATATGGCGTCGTGCGGTCACGCTTACACGCAGACGCGTCGAATCCTCGATCCCTCTGACGCAAACCGAAATCCAGGCGGACAAGGATCGCATCCGCGCCGAATACGCCATGACGACGCGCCGCCTGGAAATCAGCGTCAAGGCGTTGCGAGAGAAGACGGCCGAACAACTGGTCGAGATCAATCGCGGTCGCGAGGCCATGAAGGGCCTGGCGGTCGAGCGGACGGACAAGAACCAGGCGCTGACCGAACTGGGTGCGAAGAACGAAGCGCTGCGCCAGCGAGAGGGCGAGTTGCAGCAGCTTTCGGAGCGTCTGAAGGAAACCGAACGCAAGCTGGAAAAGCGTGCACTTGAGCTGCAAAAGCTGGAGCGCATGTATGACGACGCCAGTTTTTCCTCGAGCAGCCGGCAGATCGAACTCGTGGCGCGAGAGTCCGAAATGCAGAAGCTCGCCAGTGACATTGCGATGCTGCGCGGCCAGCGCAAGGAAGCCGACAGGCGCGGCCAGGAAATCGCGGCCGAAAGCAAGGCCGCGCGGGAGGCCCTGAAAGCCGAGAAGAAAAGGACCGCCGAACTCGACAAGAAGGTCGAACGGCTGCTGGCCACACTTGCCGATCGCGAAGACAAACTCGACCGCCGCGAAAAGGAACTGGCACGCATGCGCGAAAGATCGAAATCCGAAGACAGCGCGCCAGCCTTGCGGCTGGTCGGCAAAGGCGGCGATGTCGCCAGGAGTGATGATTTGGACAAGGCAATCGCCAAGCTCGACAGTGACCGTGAGCAGCTCGAGGCGAGGCTGACGGCGCTGGCGCGCGAGAACAAGCGGCTGAAGGCCGACCTCACCGCACTGGCCGCGTCCAAGGCCACGGACAGCAGCTCCGCCTTGCGCGAGCAGATGAACGCGCTGGCGGCGGAGGTCGTCCATCTGACGGCGAAGCTCGAGGGGCCTGGTTCGCCGATCGCCAAGGCATTGGCAGTACCGTCGGACGCCCGCTCCGGCAACGGTGACCGCAGTCTTGCCGACCGCGTGCGCGCGCTGCAGAAGGCTGACGCGACAAGCTGAATCAGGCCTCCTTAGAGCATTTCACCGTTTCACGGAAACGGCGAAATGCCCTAACTCTTTGCTTTGACGCAATTCTGGACGGAAAACCGCTTCACACTTTTCCTGGAATTGCTCTGGCCGAAAAATGATGCAGCGCAATGGCTGAAGCCGCGGCGACATTCAGGCTGTCGAAGCCTTCCGCCATGGTGATCCGCACGTCGTGCAGGCTTGCGAGCAGGTCGTCCGGCAAGCCTTCGCCCTCGGTGCCGAGATAGAGCGCCAGGCGCTTGCTGCGCTGCGCATCGCGGATGTCGGTCTTCCCGCGTGGCGACAGCGCGAATTGATCGAAGCCACGTCGGGCGAGCATCGTCGTGAAGCCGGCGGTGTCGGAGAACGATGCGAAAGGGATCTTGAGCGCGGCGCCGACCGAAACGCGGATCGCTTTGCGATAGAGCGGGTCGCAGCATGTCGCATCCAGCAGGACCGCGTCAGCGCCAAAGGCGGCGGCATTGCGGAAGATCGAGCCCACATTGTCATGGTTGGCGATGCCGACGAGCACCACGACCAGCGCCCGAGGCGGCAAGCCGTCGAGCAGGTCTTCGGCCGGCTGCGGCTCTCCCTTGCGGCCAATGGCCAGGATGCCGCGATGCATATGAAATCCGGCGATAGCGTCCATCACCGCGCTGGTGGCGACATAGACCGGGAGGTCGGCGGGCGCCTTGCTCAGGATGTTGTCGAGACCTGCCAGCCGGTTTTCCAGGACCAGGATCGATTCGGCGGCAAAGCGCCCGGTCGAGAGCAGCAGGTCGAGCACCACCTTGCCTTCGGCGACGAAGCGGCCTTGCCGGCCGGCGAGGTCACGCTCGCGAATGTCGAGATACGCAGCGACGCGCGGATCTTGCGGGTCGTCGATGCGAATGGGATCCATGCATTCCTCGCGACCGTCGCATCGGCCCGAAAATCCGGACCGCTTCCCGGCGCTCACCTGGTTTGGAAAGCACGATGCGACGATTCGGGACAATCAGCCAGCTTTATGCGCCCCGGATGGGCGCATGTCGCTCTGAAAACGCCGGCGAGATCGGCGCTATGTGGTCAGGTTCCAGCACGGCGCAAACGGTGCGCCATCTGGGACAGATCATCCTTGCCGCTGCCGAAAATGCCGTCCAGCATGACAAGCAGTTCTCGCACGGCGTCGGATTTGCAGGAGTAGTAGATCATCTGCCGGTCGCGGCGGGTCTCGACTAGGTCGAGCGCCCGCAACTTGGCGAGGTGCTGGGACAGGGCGGATTGGCTGAGCATCACCTTCTCGGCAATGGCTCCAACCGACATCTCACCTTCGGCGAGGTAGCTCATGATCAACAGTCGCTTCTCATTGCCCATCAGCATGAGAAACTCTGCCGCCGATTCGGCGTTCACGATTAGCTTTGTCGAGACCATCGATCCCCCATGCTTCCTGTTCATCCCGACGCCATGGGGGCAATGGCGTCTGATTCCATAAATTCACTTGTCGATCGGCGCTGGCGATTCAGCGTCACCAAAAGGTAGAGCATTTCACTTAAATCTCAAGTGTTGCTTTTGGTCCAGCATAATTAAGTCTCCGTCCCGGCGTCGACAATGGCTCGGCCGGCCTTGGCCATATCGACCAGAACGTGCCGCAATTCGCCTGCCGCCGCCAGAGGTTGTGGGTAAAAAACCCGGCAAACATCGTCGCCCGAAACCAGGTCCATGCCATCGGCATCGAATCCGGCAACACTCCAGCCGTTTCCGGATACTTTGGCGAAATGCTGTGCGTAAACGGCGATCGCGTCGAGATGGTCGGCGTTCATGTGGTCGATGGCGGATTGTTCGCGCGCCGCGAGTTCCTCGACGATCGGTCCGCTGGCGAGCAAATCCGATCGATCGAGCTGATAGGCCTTGCCGAAGCCGCCGTTGAGGCTGGCGCGTTGCGGATCGAGGCGAAAGATCGAAAAGTCGCCGAGACCGGCGTAAAGTTTCGCCTTGGGATTGCGGTTGAGATAGCGGCGCTCGGCGCGGGCGTGTTCGCCTGATCCGCGCTCAAGCCGTGCCGCCTGGCAGATCAATGTCAGGCGCGGGTGCGCCAGCGGGTCGCCCTTGCCCGGTTCGCCGAGCA
>NZ_RZRK01000244.1:0-7679 GCF_003997835.1 Mesorhizobium sp. M7A.F.Ca.CA.004.12.1.1 | reverse complement strand
GCCGACAGAAGCTCGCGGGTGATGCCGGGGCTGACGATGAAGCGCGAGCCCGCGGCAGCCGCCTCTTCGAACTGCCTGGCATCGAGAATGGTGCCGGCGCCGACGATGGCGTCCTCGACTTCCCCAGCGACCCGCCGGATCGCTTCCAGCGCATCGGCGGTCCTCAGCGTGATCTCGATTGCCGGCAGGCCGCCGCGCGCCAGCGCGCGCGCCAGCGGCACGGCATTGGCGATATCAGAGATCTTCAGCACCGGGATGACCGGCTGGCCGTTGAGGAGCGACAAGAGTTTTTCGGTATTGCTGGGCATGTGTCTCTCCGTGGCGTGGACAATTCAACCGATTAGCAGAAGGCCGTTTTCCTGTCCACGAAGCCGGCCGTGTCGCGATGTCACGTGTCGCCCATGCTCGCCAAGCTTAGCGCGGCTGCCAGCTCGGCGGTGCCGGCAGCTTTGTCAGGATAGGAATTTTTTCTTGACTCCCTGATCTCAGCTATGGTACAAATTCGCCTATGGTGCAGATTTGCGCCCGGGACCTCCGAACAGGATGCCTGCTTTGCCTTGAATAGGCTTTCGTGAGCGTCTAGTGGCTTCGGCAATGACATCACTTCCACCCTTCCGCGTCGCAGCGCTCTACCGGTTTGCCCGGCTCGACGCTTTCGAAGAACTGCGCGCGCCGCTCGCCGCCTTCTGCTGCGGGCGCGGCATCAAGGGCACGCTGCTGCTGGCGCATGAAGGCATCAACGGCACCGTCGCCGGCAGCGAGGCGGCAATTGCCGAACTGATCTTGTATCTCGAAGCCATCGAAGGGCTGGCGGGCCTCGAGGTCAAGTACAGCGCAGCCGCGGACATGCCGTTCCACCGCATGAAGGTGCGGCTGAAGCGCGAGATCGTTACCATGGGTGTCGATGACATCGATCCTTCGAAAAGTGCCGGCACCTATGTCGCGCCGGCCGACTGGAACGCGCTGATTTCGCAGCCCGGCACTGTCGTCATCGACACGCGCAATGCCTACGAGGTGTCGATCGGCACATTCAGGGGTGCGATCGACCCGGCCACCGCAAGCTTCCGCGAGTTCCCGGCCTGGGTGGAGGCGCACCGGGGGGAACTCGAAGGCCGCAAGGTGGCGATGTTCTGCACCGGCGGCATTCGCTGCGAAAAGGCAACCGCCTATGTCAAATCGCTCGGCTTCGAGGATGTCTTCCATCTCAAGGGCGGCATTCTCAAGTATCTCGAAGAGGTTCCGGCCGAACAGAGCCTCTGGCAAGGCGAGTGCTTCGTCTTCGACGAGCGCGTTTCGGTGTCGCACGGCCTCGCCGAGGGCGAAGCGGAACTGTGCCGCGCCTGCCGCCACCCGCTGACACCGGGCGACCTGACGTCGCCCAAATTCGCCGCCGGTATTTCCTGCCCGCATTGTTTCGATGCGCGTTCGAACGAGGACCGCCAGCGTTATGCCGAGCGCCAGCGCCAGGT
This sequence comes from Mesorhizobium sp. M7A.F.Ca.CA.004.12.1.1, assembly GCF_003997835.1. Lineage (NCBI taxonomy): Bacteria > Pseudomonadati > Pseudomonadota > Alphaproteobacteria > Hyphomicrobiales > Phyllobacteriaceae > Mesorhizobium > Mesorhizobium sp. M7A.F.Ca.CA.004.12.1.1. The sequence continues at coordinate 6,210 of NZ_RZRK01000244.1, read as the reverse complement.
CGAGCTTGCGCAGGCGCGGGGCAGAGAGCCGCATATCGGCTCCTGATCCGGGCATCAAGCTGCTGCAAAGCGGCCGCCTGTCATTGCAATGTCAAGTTTCGGGACCTACGTCTTCGACGTTCGAAACCTGCCCGTTCGGCCGGGCAAATCCTGGAGGCACTGAATGTTCGATCCCAAGAAGCTTCTCGACGATCTGCTCGGCTCGCAAATCCCCGGCACCAGCGGCACCGTCCGCGACAAGGCGGGGCAGGCCGTGCAGATGGCCAAGGACAATCCGCTGGCCGCCGGCGCACTGGCCGCCGTGCTGCTTGGAACTGGTGCCGGTCGTAACGTGACGGGCGCCGCGGTGAAGCTTGGCGGACTGGCCGCCATCGGCGGCCTCGCCTACAAGGCCTACCATAACTACAAGGCCGGCAACGCACCCGCCGAAGCACCGGCGGCCGGCGAACCGGAATTGCTGCCGCCGCCCAAGGACACCGCCTTCCACCCGTCGCAGGCGCCGCAAGGCGAGGACGAATTCACGCTGACCCTGATACGGGCGATGATCTCGGCGGCGAAGGCCGATGGCCATATCGACGATGAAGAGCGCCAGAAGATCGCCGGCAAGCTCAGCCTGGCCGGCATAGACTCCGATGCCGAAAAGTTCCTGATGGCGGAGCTGGCAAGCCCGCTCGACCTCGACACGCTGGTCGCCGGCGCCAAGACCGACGCGCAGAAGCTCGAACTCTACACGGCGTCGCGCCTGACCATCGATCCCGACACCCGCGCCGAGCGTGGCTACCTCGACCTGCTTGCAGGCCGGCTCGGCCTGCCGGACGCGCTGGTCGACCATGTCGAGGCAACGGTTTCGGCGGCCAAGGTGCCGGCCAAGGCAGGGACGTCACCCAATCCGCGCTGGTAGGCCAAAACGGCACAGGAGGCGCTTTCCGGGTTAACCTCTCGTTAACCCAGCAAGCGCATCATTCAACACAGTCGGATCGGCTTTTCCTCCTCCCAAGCCCGGTTCAGATCAGGGGCGGTCGCCAATGGCCGCCCTTTTTGTCGGCCCGATCGGATGGACACGCTTGCCATCGCCGCCGTCATTTGCGATGCCTTCCTTTTTCGAGCCAAACCCCGAAAATCAGTCGAGCAAGCGCAGCGCTGCCGGAGGACAACAGCCATGACCGAGCAAAGAACCGCCATCGTCACCGGGGCCGGCACGGGCATCGGCAAGAGCGTCGCCACGGCGCTGCTCAAGGCGGGCTGGAACACAGTGTTCTGCGGACGCCGCAAATCCGTGCTGGATGCAGCCGTGGCCGAGGCCGGGTCCACCGACGCCAAGGCCCTGGCGGTTGCCTGCGATATCAGCAAGGCAGGCGAGGTCGACGATCTGTTCGAGACCGTGGCGGCGGCCTTCGGCCGTGTCGACCTGCTCTTCAACAATGCCGGCATGGGCTACAAATCGACGCCGATCGACGAGATACCGGTCGAAGTGTGGAACGATATCGTCGGCGTCAACCTCACCGGTTCGTTCCTGTGTGCCCGTGCCGCCTTTGGCGCCATGCGCAAGCAGAAGCCGATGGGTGGCCGCATCATCAACAACGGTTCGGTGTCGGCCTATGCGCCGCGCCCGGGCTCGGTGCCCTACACGGCGACCAAGCATGCCATATCAGGGCTGACCAAGACGCTGGCGCTCGACGGCCGGCCTTATGACATCGCCTGCGGCCAGATCGACATCGGCAATGCGCTGACCGATATGGCGCAGCCGATGACGGTCGGCGTGCCGCAGGCCAACGGCTCCATATCAGCCGAAGCGGTGATGGATGTTCAGCGCGTCGCCGACGCCGTCGTCCACATGGCCAGCCTGCCGCTCGACGCCAACGTGCTGTTCATGACCGTGATGGCGACCAAGATGCCGTTTGTCGGGCGTGGCTAGTCATTCTCCCGGTAGCTCTGTGCCGGGCAGATAGAGCGCGATAGGACGGATCTCGTAGACGGCGGTCGGATTGACGCGACGAAAGTCGCGCGCGATAGCGATGGCATCGTCCCGCGTCGGGCAGTCGACGACATAGAGGCCGAGAAGCTGTTCCTTGGTTTCGGCGAAGGGGCCGTCGACGATCATGCCGTCGCGCAAGGTGCAGGCCGATTGTGTCGCGCCAAGCCGCGCCGACGGGCCAAGGCTGCCGTCGGCATAGAGCCCTTCATGGATCTTGAGCAAGTCAGCCATCAGCGCCGTATCTTCCTGCGGCGTCAGCGCCTTGATTGCGTCTTCCACATGATAGGCAAGGATTGCATAGAACATCCGATGTCACCCCACTTCGATCCTGATCCGAGGACCGTAGCCGTTCTCGACATGCACGCCCAGTCTTGGCCGCGCGCCTCCGGACGGCTCATGACACGGTCATGCCACAGCCGCAAATTGTCCGGAAGAGGACAGCGGGCCGCTTTCAAGCTTACTTCGCCAGGAAGGCCCCGATCCGTTCCAGCGCCCGCAAGATGTTCTCCTCGGAATTGGCGTAGGAGAGCCTGATATAGCCTTCGCCGAGAATGCCGAAATCGGGACCGCCGATCAGCGCCACGCCGGCCTCGTCGAGCAGCGCCGAGGCGAGCTTCTTGGCCTTCCAGCCGGTCTTCGAGACGTTGGGGAAAGCGTAGAACGCGCCCTTGGGCGTGATGCAGGACATGTTGGGCAGCGCGTTCAATCCCTCGACGACGATCTTCCGGCGGCGGTCGAAGGCGCGCATCATATTGGCGACATCGTCCTGCGGGCCGTCGATTGCCGCGATGCCGGCGAACTGGCTCGGCGCGTTGACGCAGGACCAGCAGTTGACAGCCAGCTTGCGCACCTTGTCGTAGAGATGGGCGCCCTTGTCGCCATTCGGCCAGATCGACCAGCCCATGCGCCAGCCGGTCATCGCCCAGGTTTTCGACCAGCCGTTGAGCACGATCAGCCGGTCACGGATCTCGGGAAAGCCGAGCAGCGAGCAATGCGTCTCGCCATCATAGGTCATGACGTCGTAGATCTCGTCGGAGAGGATGGCGACCTGCGGATGCGCCTCCAGCCCCTTGACCAGTTTCTCGATCTCGGCACGCGGCGTGACGCCGCCTGTCGGATTGGCGGGCGAGTTGAGGATCAGCAGCCTGGTCTTCGAGGTGATCAGCGCCAATGTCTCCTCGGCCGAGAAGGCAAAGCCGTTCTCCTCGCGCATCGGCACGGGAATAGGGGCTGCACCGGTGAACTCGATCATCGAGCGATAGATGGGAAAGCCCGGATCGGGATAGAGGATTTCGGCGCCAGGTTCGCCGAACATCAGGATCGCGGCGAACATGGTTGGCTTGCCGCCGGGCAGGATCATCACCGTTTCGGGCGATACTTCGACACCAGTGGTGGTCAGCGTGCGCCGCACCACCGCTTCGCGGGTCGCCAGCAGGCCATTGGCCGGCGTGTAGCCGTGATGGCCGTCGCGCAGCGCCTTGATCGCCGCCTCGACGATGTGCTGCGGCGTCTTGAAGTCCGGCTGGCCGATGCCGAGATTGACGATGTCGCGGCCTTGTTGGGCAAGTGCTGTGGCCCTCGCGAGCACGGCAAAGGCGTTTTCCTCGCCAAGGCGGTCGAAGGCCGAAATCGTGTGGAGCATTTTTCCCGTCCGTGTGGTTCTTGCTGTTGGGTCGCGTTTTTGTGAGCTTCGGCTGGCAAAAGTCAAACGGATTGGAGCTTTCGGTGTCGGAAAATCTCAGGGATTGGCAACCGCGCCCGCGGCCCGAACGCAAGACCATCGACGGAAGCACTGTCCGGCTCGAACCGCTGAGTGCCGCAAAACATGGCGATGGCCTCTATGAAGCGTCCTCCGTGTCCGACATCGACGGCCGCTTCGCCTGGTTGCCCGATTATCCGCCGGAGACCCGCGCCGCCTTCCAGCCATGGCTGGACAAGGTCGAGGCCAGCGAGGATCCGCTGTTCTTCACCGTCATCGACAAGCCCAGCGGCAAGGTCGCCGGACGCCAGACGCTGATGCGCATCGATCCGGCGTACGGCGTCATCGAGATCGGCAACATCTATTGGGGACCGCTCATCTCGCGCAAGCCGGGGGCGACCGAAGCGCAGTTCCTGTTCATGAAATACATCTTCGACGAACTCGGCTACCGCCGCTACGAATGGAAGTGCAACAACCGCAACGAGCCATCGAAGCGGGCCGCCGAACGGTTCGGCTTCAAGTTCGAAGGCATTTTCCGCCAGCATCTGATCGTCAAGGGTGAAAACCGCGACACTGCGTGGTATTCGATCATCGACAAGGAGTGGCCGGCGCTGCGCCGTGCCTACGAGGCATGGCTCGATCCGGCCAATTTCGATGGCGACGGCCAGCAGAAGCGACGGCTCGAGGATTGTCGCGCGGAATTCGGCGCCTAGGAGTTCGCCATTGGCACATACCCACGATCACAGCGGGCACGATCACATTGGGCACGATCATGGGCCCGGCCATGTCCATGGCTCGACCGACAAGAAACGCGTTCTGATCGCAGCCTGCCTGACCGGCGGCTTCATGGTCGCCGAAGCGCTTGGCGGCATCCTCACCGGCTCGCTGGCGCTGCTGGCCGATGCCGGCCACATGCTCGCTGACTCGATCGCGCTCGGCCTTGCCTGGTATGCCTTCCATCTGGCTGGCCGCCCGGCGACTGTTCGCCTCACCTATGGCTTCGGCCGGGTCAAGACGCTGGTGGCCTATACCAACGGCATTGCCATCTTCGTCATCGCGCTGTGGATCGTCTATGAGGCGTGGGGGCGCCTGCAGGCGCCGGCACCGGTGCTTGGCGGGCCGATGCTGGCGGTGGCGATCCTCGGCCTGCTGGTGAACATCGGCTCGTTCTTCGTGCTGCATGGCGGCGACCGCGAGAGCCTGAACATGCGCGGCGCCATCCTGCATGTGCTTGGCGACCTGCTCGGCTCGGCCGCGGCCATCGCGGCGGCGCTGGTCATACTGGCGACCGGCTGGACGCCGATCGACCCGATCCTGTCGGTCCTGGTCTCGCTGCTGATCCTCTACACGGCGTGGTCGCTGATGCGGGAAGCCGCCCATGTCCTGCTCGAGGGCGTGCCGCCAAGCCTCGACCGAGATCTGATCGCCCGGGATATCGAGGCGACGGTCCAGGGCGTGCGCGAAGTGCACCACATGCATGTCTGGTCGCTCGACGGGACCAGTAATATGGCGACGCTGCATGCCTGTCTCGACGAGGGCGTCGATGCGCATCAGGCGGTGAGTGCCGTCAAGAAGCGGCTTGCCAGCGAGCACGGCATCAGCCATGCCACCGTGGAACCGGAATTCGGCCAGTGCGCCGACGATGGCGAGCACGACCATGGGCACGAGCACGAAGCGGCTGCATATCACGACCACCATCACTAGGACCGATCGATTGATGTCGATTGGTCCTGCCTCGGGAGTTGCAAAACCTTGAAAACCAGCTTGATGAACACCCGCTGCCGTGGTGCGGCGTGATGGATCGTGACACCAGGAATGCTCTTATCGCTGCCGTGTGGATCATGCTTCTGTTTGGTATCGGCGCCTACTATCTGCCGACCGTAATGCTGGCACTCGGCAGCCTTTCGACGGTGCTGGCCGGCGCCTTTGGCATCGTCTTCGTGCTGGCGTTCTTCTCGGTGTTCTGGTTGCGGGCTCGCAGCCAGCGCAAAAATCAGGGTAAATAGGCAAGGGATTTTCGATATGCGCATTCTGATCACTGGCGCCGCGGGTATGGTCGGCCGCAAGCTCATCGCCCGGCTGGCCAAGGACGGCACGCTGCGCGGCCGCAAGATCACGGCGCTTGATTTACACGATATCGTGCCGCCACAGGCCCCGAGCCTGGATGGCGTCAGCGTCACGCTGCACACTGGCGATCTCGCCGAAGCAGGGGCCGCTGAGCGCCTGGTCGCATCGCGCCCCGGCGTCGTGTTCCATCTTGCCGGCATCGTGTCGGGCGAGGCGGAAGCGAATTTCGATCTCGGCTACCGCGTCAATCTCGATGGCACGCGGGCCCTGTTCGATGCCATCCGGCTGGCGGGCTTTGCGCCGCGCGTCGTCTTCACCTCGTCGATCGCGGTGTTCGGCGCGCCGTTCCCGGATGTCATTCCCGATGATTTCCATCCGACGCCGCTGACCTCCTACGGCACCCAGAAGCAGATGAGCGAAGCGCTGCTGGCCGACTATACCAGGCGCGGCTTCTTCGACGGTATCGGCA
>NZ_RZRK01000243.1:0-7708 GCF_003997835.1 Mesorhizobium sp. M7A.F.Ca.CA.004.12.1.1 | reverse complement strand
GGTCCGACCTCCCCTCAAGGGGGAGGTGAGGTTGGGCTATTTCTGCGGCGCCTGGTCGATGATCGATTGCATCGTCTCTTGTGCGTTGGCTATGGCGCCGTCGACATCGTCGCCGAAGAAGACCTCGTTGATCATCTGCGTCCACGGCCCGTTGGCGGAGTTGATCAGGTCGTTGAACACCACCGAATAGGGCGTCTTGCCCTTGGTCATGGCCTCGGCGGCGACCTGGTAGCGCGGATCGAGATCCTTCAGCGCCTCCTTGGCGATGTCGCCGCGCACCGGCAGGCTGCCGTATTTGGCAAGGATGGTCTGGCCTTCAAGCGAATAGGCGAAGTCGAGGAACTCCTTCACCACGGGCAGTTTCGTGGTGCCCTTGGTGACGACGAAATTGTCGCCGCCGGCAAAGGACGACCAGCCGCTGTCCTTGCCCGGCAGGAAGGTGACGCCGTAGTCGATATCGGGATACTGGGTGTTGAGCGCGCCGATGGCGAAGGCGCCGGACGGCGAGATGCCGATATTGCCGGCGGCAAATGCCGCAAAGAAGTTGGCGCCGGTATCGGTCTGCGCGCCCGCCGGCACCAGGTCCTTCTTGACCATCGAGCGGTAGAGATCGATGGCGCCGCGCAGTTGCGGGCTGTCCAGCGTCGCCTTCGAGCCGTCTTCGCTCAGGATGTCGCCGCCCGACGCCCAGATCAGGGGTGTGAAGGTGAAGATGTTGCAGCCGCCGCAATTGCCGGAGAAGTAGAAGCCCTTGATGTTGCCGCCGAGCGCGTTGACCTTCTCGGCATCGGCCGCGATCTCGGCCCAGTTGGCAGGTCCTTTTTCGGGGTCGAGGCCGGCCTGCTTGAACAGCTTCTTGTTCCAGATCAGCACCGAGGCGTCGGCAGAGAAGGGCAGGCCATAGATGTGATCCTTGTAGGTGCCGGTCTTCACATGCGCCGGCGACAGGCTGGCAAAATAGGGCAGGGACTTTGCCCAGTCGGTAATGTCCTCCAATTGGCCGGCTGCGGCGAAGGAGGGCGTGTAGATCAAATCGAGCGACAGCGCGTCGGGCGCCGTGCCGCCGGCGGCCGCGGCGCCGTATTTCGGGATGATCTCGGCATTGGGAATGATGTCGAGTTTGACCTGGTTGGTGTGCGCCTTGTTGTAGGCATCGACGATCCTCGGCATGAAATTCGAGCCGTCGACGCGCACCCAGATGTTGGCCGTCTCGGCGGCGGCAGTGCCGAGACTGCCACCCAGAACGGCAGCGGCCAGGGTCAGTTTGGCAATCAGGTTCCTCATGTTCTCCTCCTCCAAGGTTGGCCGCGGTCCGCGGCTTGGCGCCGATTGCGCGGCGCTTCGTTTTCAGCCACCCGGCGGATGGCCGCATGACTGCCGCACCACCAGCCGGCACGGCAGTTTTCGAATGCCTGGCGCGGCGGGCTTGCCGCCGACCAGCGAAAGCAGGGTCAACCCGGCCTCGCGCCCGAGCGCGACAAGGTTCATGTCGACAGAGGTCAGCGGTGGGCGCGTCGCCTCGGCCACGATCTCCCAATTGTCGAAACCGATGACGCCGACATCACTGGGGACGTCGAGGCCGCGTTCGCGCAGCGCATCGATGACGCCGCGCGCGATCTGGTCGTTGCCGCAGAAGACCGCGTCCGGCCTTTCGCTTTTGCCGTCGAACAGTTGCGCAACCGCCTGGTGACCCCAGGCTTCCGACCAGGAGCCGAGCAGCGGCTCGCTGACCGTCAGGCCGTTTTCGACCAGCACGTCGCGGTAAGCCTGGACGCGCGCGTGCACCACGGCAAAGCTCGCCGGCCCGGTGACATGGGCGATGCGCTTGCGGCCCAGCCGGCAGAAATGCTCGACGGCCAGCCGGGCGCCGCCAACATCGTCCGAGACGAAGGCGACGGCGTCGGGATCTGGCTGCGTGAAGGCATAGATCACCGGGACGCGCAGATTGGAGAGGTCGACGGGCAGATGGCGATCGATGCGCTTGCCGGTGGCGATGATGCCGTCAACGCGCTTGTCGAGCATGGCGTCGACATGCATCTGGCCCAGCCGCGGATCCTCCTCGACATTGCACAGGAACACCGAGACGCCATTGTCGACCAGCGCGTCCGAAATGCCCGACATCAACGGCAGCGAGAAGCGGCCATAGGTATCGTTGGTGAGCAGGCCGACGGTGAAGCTGCGCCGCCGGAGCAGGCTTTGCGCCAGGCTGTTGGGCCGGAAACCGAGCCGCCGGGCGGTCTCGCGAATGCGTTCGCGCGTCTCGGCTGTCATCCGGCCCTGGCCATTGAGCGCCTTGGATGCGGTGGCGACACTGACTCCGGCCTGGGCGGCCACGTCACGCAAGGTGACTGGCTTGGAAAAGACTGGAACAGGCAGATCGTCCGATGGCATCGCGCCGAGATCCTTGGTTGGGAAAAGGTTTTCTCTTACCGAGCCGGATGAGGCCCGGCAGGTGGCCGAGCCCAACGACGATTGCTTGGGAAAACCTTTTCTCAGATGAAGCTAAGCCAGATCGAATCGCTGTTCAAGGGGAAAAGTTGGTTGGCCTCCGCTCCTCTCCTCCGAAATGCAACGCGGGGTAAAAGCAGCCTCGGAAGCGCGTAGGGGAGAAACGTCAATCGCAGTGCTGGAGGCCCTCGGTCGACACGGGGCGGGGCTGCCGCTTGGGCGTGAAGGATCGCAACTCTGCGCCGGAAGCGAGGCCCGGCAAGGTTGGCTGACGAACGCTCTGAAACTCGATGCCGAAAATTCTGAACAATCCCTCGGGATTAACCTTTCCGTAAATATTTGGCCGCTACTTCGACAGCCATGGCCTCGTGGCGGAGCGGCTACGCTGGAGACGGCAAATCTCTGAAGCCTCGGTTCGATCCCGAGGCGAGGCCTCCAAAATTTCGCGTCCCAATCTGCCCCGAGCGCAGTCAGTTCCCGCGAATAGATTGTGTGTTGCGAAGGCAGTACGGACCGGCCGTCAAAGCAGTCCTGTCTTGAATTTGGCATGCAGGCGCTCGCGAAAAGAGTGCTATGGAAGGGAGGCGAGCGTTGTTGCTTCGCTTTTTCCTGACATTCGAGGCCTTTCGTGCGTGAACCGTCGCTGCTGCCCGTTTTTGGAAAACTTGGCCTCAAGACCCCTGTCGCCTTGGCGGCGGCACCAATCTCGCCGGCAGGTGTGCCGCACCTGCGGAAGCTTCTGGCTGCGCATGGCGGCATGGTGCTGAAACTGTCGGTCGTCGCCTGGACGGTGCTGATCCTGGGCGCCGTGTTTTTCACGATGCGAGGCTGACCGGCATGGCCAACCGCTACACGGTGCGCATGGAGCTTCCCCAGAGTTGGAGCATCATCGATGTCTTCACCGGCCAGCCTGCGGTTGTCCGGCAAAAGGTGATGGTCGGGATGGGGCCGCGCGAGGCCGAGGACATGGTCGTGCAGATGAATGTCCGCGACGTTAAACGCCGCGAAAGGGCCGAGCGCAAGACCTGATCGCGGTCAGCGCCAACTCGCCGCCATTTCAGCCGAAATCGGCCGCCGTCAGCACATACATGCTCTTGCGGGTGCGGTCGTAGGCCTTCGACGCCACCTCGCGGATGGCGCTGCTCTCGGTGTCGAATGTCTGGAGATAACCGGCTTCATCGGCAGCAGTGCCCGGCCGCATCTTGGCCATGGCGTCGGCAGCGACGGAAAATGAGATCTGGAACATGCCGTCATGGCCGACGAAACGAATGCGCTGGCCCGCTTCGTCATAGCTGCGGCTGGGGTTGGGGAAGGTGAGGCTCATGTCTTGGCCTCCGTGGCTTTCTTGGTCGCCCGCTTCTTCTTCGGCGTAGGATTGAGGGCCTCGGCGACACGATCGGCCTCTTCCTTGGCCAGCCGAAGCTCCCTCAGCCTTGCCGTCTTGATCTCCCTGGCTCTTGCCTCGGACATATATTCGGCGGTCGCCTTGTTTTTCTCCGCTGTCTTCTTCTGCTTGTCGACAAAGCGGGCTTCAGCTTTTTCCATGATCGTCTGATTGCCTTCGGCCATCGAAGAAATCTCCCTTGTGCCTGAAATCGTGAAAGTGAACTTGTCCGATAAATAGGCACTCGATCGGCAAAATTCAATCTTTTGAATTATTTGACATTCTGCGGATATCACGAAACGGCCAGCTGAAATAATACTTTTGAATATTTAATTTGGCCCGCGAATAATTTTTGGCACTCCTATCTATCGAGTGCCAACGCGTCTATAGAGGAGGGGCGTGGCCGCCTGTGCCGGCCCCAGAAAGAAAGTTCCCATGAAATTTCGGCCACTCCACGACCGCGTCGTCATTCGTCGCGCCGAAGGCGATATCAAATCCAAGGGCGGGATCATCATCCCCGACACTGCCAAGGAAAAGCCGCAGGAGGGCGAAGTCATCGCCGTCGGCCCTGGCGCACGCGACGAAAACGGCACGCTTGTTCCGCTCGACGTCAAGGCCGGCGACTTCATCCTGTTCGGCAAATGGTCGGGCACCGAGGTCAAGATCGACGGCGAGGACCTTCTGATCATGAAGGAAGCCGACATCATGGGCGTTATCGACAAGAGCGAGACGGCCGCAACCGACAAGACCGTGGCCGCCAAGAAAGCTGCCTGACCTCATTTTCTCCGAACGAACTGGATAAAAATCATGTCTGCCAAGGAAATCAAATTCTCCACCGACGCGCGCGACCGCATGCTGCGCGGCGTCGAGATCCTCACCAATGCGGTGAAGGTCACGCTCGGCCCCAAGGGCCGCAACGTCATCATCGACAAGGCCTATGGCGCGCCGCGCATCACCAAGGACGGCGTCACCGTCGCCAAGGAAATCGAGCTTGCCGACAAGTTCGAGAACATGGGCGCCCAGATGGTGCGCGAAGTGGCCTCGAAGACCAACGACCTCGCCGGTGACGGCACCACCACCGCCACGGTGCTGGCCGCCTCGATCCTGCGCGAAGGCGCCAAGCTGGTCGCCGCCGGCATGAACCCCATGGATTTGAAGCGCGGCATCGACCAGGCGGTTTCCGCCGTGGTCAAGGAAATCCAGGCGCGCGCCAAGAAGGTCAAGTCGTCGGCCGAGATCGCACAGGTCGGCACCATCGCCGCCAATGGCGATGCCAGCGTCGGCGAGATGATCGCCAAGGCGATGGACAAGGTCGGCAATGACGGCGTCATCACCGTCGAGGAAGCCAAGACGGCCGAGACCGAACTCGACGTCGTCGAAGGCATGCAGTTCGACCGCGGTTATCTCTCGCCCTATTTCGTCACCAATGCCGACAAGATGCGCGTCGAGTTGGAAGAGCCCTACATCCTCATCCACGAGAAGAAGCTCGGCAATCTGCAGGCGATGCTGCCGATCCTTGAAGCGGTGGTGCAGAGCGGCAGGCCGCTGCTGATCATCTCCGAGGACGTCGAGGGCGAGGCTCTGGCGACGCTGGTCGTCAACAAGCTGCGCGGCGGCCTCAAGGTCGCGGCCGTCAAGGCGCCGGGCTTCGGCGATCGCCGCAAGGCAATGCTGGAAGACATCGCCGTGCTGACATCAGGCCAGATGATCTCGGAAGACCTCGGCATCAAGCTCGAAAACGTCACCATCGAGATGCTCGGCCGCGCCAAGCGTGTGCTGATCGAGAAGGACACCACCACGATCATCGACGGGGCCGGCACCAAGGCGACCATCCAGGCGCGCGTCGCCCAGATCAAGGGCCAGATCGAGGAGACGACCTCCGACTACGACAAGGAAAAGCTGCAGGAGCGGCTGGCCAAGCTCTCCGGCGGCGTAGCCGTCATCCGCGTCGGCGGCGTCACCGAGTCGGAAGTCAAGGAAAAGAAGGACCGCATCGACGATGCGCTGAACGCCACCCGCGCGGCGGTCGAGGAAGGCATCGTGCCCGGCGGCGGCGTGGCTCTGCTGCGTGCCCGCTCGGTGCTTGGCGGCCTGACCGGCGCCAATGCCGATGTCACGGCCGGTATCACGATCGTGCTGCGAGCGCTTGAAGCGCCGATCCGCCAGATCGCCGAGAATTCCGGCGTCGAGGGCTCCATCGTCGTCGGCAAGCTCACCGACAGCAAGGACCACAATCAGGGTTTTGACGCCCAGAACGAGGTCTATGTCGACATGATCAAGGCAGGCATCGTGGATCCGGCGAAAGTGGTGCGCACCGCACTGCAGGATGCCGGCTCGATCGCAGCCCTCCTGATCACCGCCGAAGCGATGATCACCGACATCCCGGCCAAGGATGCCGCGCCTGCGGGTGGCGGCGGTGGCGGCATGGGCGGCTACTAAAACCCAGGACTTGTTCGACCTGTTTGAGATGTGAATGGCGGCCCCCGATCGGGGCCGTCATGATTCTCAAGATGATCCATCGCAAAGTTTACGCATAGCTGCCTTGCCGACCGGCTCAGCGCCGGGAGGCAATCCTGATCTTGCGGCTTTCGGAGAGGACGCAATCCACGCTAGACTGTCCAGGCGGCCGTCTGGTTGCGGAGCTCGCCGGACTTTGGCAAGCGATCGGACGAACCGCCACCCCCTATACGGAGACACGTTCATGTTTGCGGCCAAGGCCATCGACACCTCAGACAAGGCCGCGTTCTACCGCGACCTCGCCACTCAGCTTAAGGCGCTGCTCGACGGCGAGCGCGATTCGATCGCCAACGCCGCCAACACCGCAGCACTCATCTTCCAGATGGTGCCGGACCTCAACTGGGCCGGGTTCTATTTCCTGCAATCGGACGAGGAAATGGTGCTCGGGCCGTTCCAGGGCAAGCCGGCCTGCGTGCGCATCGCCGTCGGCAAGGGCGTGTGCGGAACGGCGGTCGAACTCGGCACCTCTATGCTGATCAAGGACGTGCATGATTTTCCCGGCCACATCGCCTGCGATGCCGACTCGCGCTCGGAACTGGTGGTGCTGCTTGAGGACGATGAAGGCGTCTTCGGCGTGCTCGATCTCGACAGCCCGCTGCCCGGCCGCTTCGACAAGGCCGACCAGGCCGGCATCGAGACGCTGGCGGCGATCTATGCCGCGTCGAGTTCGTTCGAGGACTGAGGCCCGGTTTAGACTAGGTGAATTTCACCAGCATCAGGCTGAAGCAGCCGATGAACAGGAAGGCCGAGAAGGCGAGCGCCAGCGGGCGCAGGCCGCGCGAGCGCAGCTGCGAGATGTCGGCCTGCAGGCCCATGGCGGCCAGCCCCATGGTCAGCATGATGGTGGTGGCGAGCGCCATTGCCGACTTCACCTCGGCTGGCACCGGGACGAGGCTGTTCAGCGCCACGATGGCGACAAAGGCGGCGACGAACCACGGCATGGGCGGCCGCGCCGCCACCTCACTGCTGCTCCTGCGGCGCGCCATCAGGCCGAGCGCGACGACCATCGGCGCCAGCATGGCGACGCGGGTCAGCTTGGCGACGGTAGCGATCTCGCCGGACTGGGTGCCGTTCTGGAAGCCAGCGCCGATGACTTGCGCCACTTCATGGATCGAAGCACCGGCCCACAGGCCGAAAGCGTGCTGGTCGAGGCCGAGCATGGCGACGGTGCCGAACAAGGTGATCGAGGCGACGGCGTAGGTGACGTCCTCGTCGCGCGCATCGGTGACGATGTTGGTGGCGACGATGGCCGAGGCGCCGCAGATCGAGGTGCCGGCGGCGATCAGCTGCGCCAGCTTGGCGTCGACGCCGATCAGCCGACCGAGCGTAATGGTGAAAACGAAGGTGGCGCCAAGCGTG